>CAZWJY010000033.1:8602-13147 GCA_964634335.1 uncultured bacterium | reverse complement strand
CGGAGAGTGCAGTAACTACAAACTCTATTGCACCAGCAGCACCCAGGGAGTGTCCAATCATAGACTTGGTAGAGCTTATGGCTATTCTCTTTGCCCAATCCCCAAAGAGTCTCTTTATAGCCTGAGTCTCAGTAATATCATTCAACTCAGTAGATGTTCCATGAGCATTTATATATTCTATCTCTTCTTTTGAGACACCTGCCTCCTTTATAGCCTTCTCCATAGCAATATATGCACCCTCTCCATTAGGAGCAGGGGCTGTCATATGGTAACCATCTCCGGATGTTCCATATCCAGAGAGTTCTCCGTATATCTTTGCTCCTCTCCTCAGGGCATGCTCAAGCTCCTCCATTATTACAATCCCAGCGCCTTCACTCACAACAAAGCCGTCCCTATCTCTATCAAAGGGTCTTGATGCCTTTTCTGGTTCATCGTTTCTTCTGGATAAGGCTCTCATATTACTAAAGGCAGCTATACAGAATGCTGTCACAGGAGCCTCAGTACCTCCTGCAATCATCACATCTGCGTCCCCTCTTTTTATGAGCCTAAAGGACTCTCCAATGGCATGGGCACCTGAAGCGCAGGCAGATACAGTGGCAAAATTTGGACCCCTTATCCCATAAAAGATAGAGACCTGACCAGCAGCCATATCAGGAATCATAATAGGGATTAGAAGGGGAGAGACTCGGGAAGGACCCCTTGAGAGAAATTTCTCATGCTCAATCTCCCATGTTTCCAATCCACCCATACCAGACCCTATAACCACACCTACATTATCCTTATTTAAGGAGTCAAAGTTGAGCTTGGCATCTTCTACAGCTTCTATAGTAGCCCAGAGGGCATACTGGGAGAACCTCTCTGTCCTCTTCACAAGTTTAGTGTCCAACCTCTCTGTAGGGTCAAACCCCTTTATCTCTCCTGCAATCTGAACAGGGAGTGGAGAGGGGTCAAACCTACTGATCCTTGAGATTCCACTCTCCCCTTTTAAGAGATTCTGCCAGGTTGTCTTGACATCCTTACCCAAAGGGGTAATTAAACCAAGCCCAGTTATAACAACCCTTCTCTCCATCTATTTACTCTTCTTTTCTTTCAACTTATCCTCCAGATAAGTTATAGTCTTACCCACAGTTTCAAGCTTCTGGGCATCTTCATCCGGAACTTCTATCCCGAACTTCTCTTCTATAGCCATAACAAGTTCTACTGTATCTAAGGAGTCAGCTCCCAAGTCCTCAATATATCTCGCATCTTCGGTAACCTTTTCAGGAGGAACATGGAGCTGCTCTACAATAATATCTCTTACCTCGTCAAAGAGTGCCATACTACCTCCTTTTTAGGATAAATTTACCCGATTTTTAGGAATTGTCAACCCTGCGGTTTCTCTACAAACCTCCCTTTACAAGAGAGATTTTTTACATATATTTATAAATGGACCTTAGAGAATGGGAGAAGAGGGATAAAAGGATTAGAAAGATATCAGCCATTCTCTCCATATTCCTTCCAGGGTTGGGTCAGTTCTCAAGAAAGAGATGGATATCAGGAATATTCTTTATTACCCTCTCAACCCTCACAATCCTCTTCTTAAAAACTATATGGAGAGGCTATAATCCTGGATTTATCGCAGTGATTATAGCTTTCATAATCCTATGGCTTCTCAACATTCTTGATGCCTATAAAGGACCCCTCTATCCAAAATCACCCTGTATCCGTTCCTGTCCTGCCGGGATAGATGTTGTGGGTTATATAAACCTTATCAGCTCTAAGAGATTTAATGATGCCTTATACCTTTTATCAAAAAAGACCCCTTTTATTGGGGTCTTAGGATATGTCTGCAATGCACCCTGTGAGGGTAACTGTTCAAGGGGTGGATATGATGAACCCATTGCTATTAGATACTTAAAAGCTGCTGCCTCCAGATACGGAAAGATTGAATTTGAGAGGAAGAAGTTTATAGATAAAAAGGTTGCTATAATCGGTGGAGGACCTTGTGGTCTAAGCTGTGCCCACTTCTTGTTAAAGAAAGGGTATAGGGTGAGTCTATATGAGACCCTCCCCTATCTTGGAGGAATGCTCAGGATAATACCTGATTATAGATTACCCAAGGATATCCTTGATATAGAGATAGAAAGAGTTATTAATCAGGGACTTGATTATCACTTATCCACCTCTATAGGTAAAGATATCCCTTTTGAGGAACTTAAGGAAAATTATGATGCCTTATTCGTAGCAGTGGGAGAAAGTCTACCTCTCAGACTCAGGATAGAGGGCGAGGAGTTTGAGGGGGTAATCTATGGGATAGAATTTCTTAAAAGAATAGCTAAGGGAGAAAGGGTAGACCTGGGAGGAGAGGTAGCAGTGATAGGTGGGGGGAATGTAGCCATAGATTGTGCCAGAAGTGCCTTAAGGCTCGGTGCTAAAAGGGTCTCTGTTGTATGCCTTGAAAAGAGAGACCCTTCATCCAAGGATAGGATGCCTGCCTTTGAGGAGGAGATTAAGGGAGCAGAAGAGGAAGGGGTAGTTATCTATCCCTCCCTTGGGATAAAGAGAATAATAGGAGAGGGAGGTAGGGTATCAGGATTGGAAACCATTAGGTGCATATCCGTATATGGGAGGAATGGAGAATTTGCTCCCCAATTTGATAGGACTTCAGAAACACCCTTTATCAAGGCTGATAGAGTAATAGTAGCTATCGGGCAAACCCCTGACCTCTCTTTCCTGCCTGAGGATATCTCCAGAGGCGTTTTTCTTTCAGGCAGAACACCCACAGTAGTAGAGGCAGTAGCCAAGGGGAGGAAAGTGGCTGATGAGATAGATAGGTATCTTAGAGGATATGGGAGGTATGTAATTGATAGACTTCTCTCCTATTCCTATCCTATCAAGTTAATAAAGATGGATAAACACCCTCAGAAGACAGCAAGGATAAGGATAGAGAAACTTCCCTTGGAGAGGAGGAAGAGGAGCTTTGAGACCATAGAAAAGATTGGTTCAGAAGAAGCTATAAAAAAGGAAGCCGAGAGGTGCCTCAATTGTCCTTATAGATTCTTCTAACCCAAACTCGGCTTTATCACTGGCTCTTTCCCTTTTATTCTTCCCCAAATAATAGTTATTCCTACAACCTTCTCAGGACAGGCTGATATGCATCTCGTGCACCTTATGCAATCAAAGGAATGAGGATTTCTGTAGATTCTTATCTCCATAGGGCAGACATTATAACATATATCGCACCCCTCCCCTTTACACCTCTCTCTATCCACATAAAATCTCAATAGACTTATTCTATTGAACAGACCAAAGATAGCTCCCAGAGGGCAGAGCATTCTACAGAAAGGTCTTTTTATAAATACCATAAGGAGAATAATAGAGAGAAGTATACCTACCTTAAGATAGAAATGCCATCCTAAAAGAGCCTTAAGGGATGCACCCACACTACTCCAGAGAATCAGAGGTATACCTGCCTCTAAGGTTCCAGCAGGGCATAATTTGCAGAACCAGGGTTCCTGAGTAAAATAGACCACAATTACAACCACACCCACAAGCACCAGATACTTCAAATATCCAAAACTCTTATGAAGATGCAATTTAAAGGAGGGGATTCTATATAATACATCCTGTAATAGACCAAAGGGGCAGAGCCAACCGCAGGGGACCCTTCCAATAAAGACCCCTACAAGACTTATTATCCCTAAGATATAATAGGGTATCTGTCTTATAGCAATGAAGTGTTGAAGAGAACCTATAGGGCAGGCAAACCTTGCAAGGGGACAGGAATAGCAGTTGAGGACAGGAAAACAGAATCTCTTGGTAGCTCCCTGATATATAGCCTGGGAGGAGAATATCCCTTTCCAGTAACTATTCGCAAAGAGCAATCCTATTATCTGAGAGAGTCTTCTTATCATTCTATACCCATACAGGAGAGACAGATTATATTAGCATTCATCTCCACCTCTATATAATCCTGAAATCTTATACCCAAAAATAGGATAGATAAGGAGATAAGGAGTATAATAATAAAAGAGAGTAACTTCTTCATATTCTGTTCCTTTCTATCTCAAAATCAATAAAATCGCAATGATGGATAATAATAGCCTCAGGGCTCCTCTTAAGGCTCTCCCCCTCCTTAGAATGGGCAGCTATAATATGGATGAGCTCTGAAGGGAGTCCTACTTCTTGAGCAAGGATACTCCCTGATATAGGGTGTCGTAAGAGCTCACCATATCTACTCTTTCTTATCTCTCCTCTCACTTCTTCGTATTCTAAAAGCTTCCCCACATCATGGCATAGTCCACCTGCAACAATGTAATCATAATTTAGGTCTCCCCTTACCTTAGCAATGGAGATAGCCATCTGAGTTACTCTCCTCGTATGTGTAATAAGGGATGTCTTTGTAGGGATAAGGAGGGTAAAAGGGATATCTTTGATATCTCTCCACCCTCCCCTCTTGATAGCCAGAAGCCAGAGGGTTATCACTTTTTCCTTAAGCTCTTTATCCTTAATCTCTTTAAGTTCTGGAAAAAGGGTTTCGATCTCCTCTCTTACCATAGCCCATTC
>CAZWJY010000033.1:0-8592 GCA_964634335.1 uncultured bacterium | reverse complement strand
ATGTCAATCTCCTTAGACCAGAAATTGTGGTGGATTATTCAGTTATTACCGTTCCTCTCTGAACTCTTTAACTTCCAAGGGGGTAAGTTCTCTCTTCCTCCGGGCTGCAGCCAGTGGTCTACTCTTCAATTTCGGCTGGACAGCAAAGCCCATAGCTAAGCGGGGTGCGCATGTTTTACCACCCCAGAATATGGACTCAATCTTAACAAGCGAGAGATAGAAATGGTAGATATCATAATAGCCCTCTATACCAAAGTTGAAGTCTCTGCCATCATATTCGGTCTGTATCTTAAGCCAGTATGAGACAGGAAATTCCATCCCCCCAAACGCACCAATAGCCCAATCATGCTTCCTTTTTGAGAAGAGGTCGGTATTAAAAAGACCGCTGTGAGGTCCATAACCTACAAACCTCCCTCTTCCCAGACCAAAATGGACCAAGAAAAACCTGTGGACCTTCTTAGAGAGGACAGAGAAGAATGAGAAGTTCTCTGTGGGAAGCAAACCAATTTTCTTATGATAATACTCAACCTCCATAGCCCAACTCTTAGGATTACCTTCGCTATCCCATCCACCACCCACACTGCATACATGACGTTGCCAGTTGACATCCTGAACCCCAACCGCTATGGCTGGATATCTATCCCTTTCAGGCATAACCTGCCAGGTCACCCCTAAGCCATAGGCAGTGAGGGTATACATTGTAAAAGAGAATTCAAATCTATCAAGGAGTCCATAACCGATCCCTATATCTCCAACTATGCCTGGGTCCTTTGTTCCCCTTTTTAAAGCAAAGGAACCACTTAGAACTCCTCGAAAGGTTCTATGAGGAAGCAGATAAGCCTTGGGTGCATCTATCAGACAGGAGGTGCAGGTATAGTCAGCATAAATCCTTGAGATTAACAGAGAGCCTATCAAGAGTAGAATCTTTTTACTCATAACATCCTCCTTTTAATAGATAATAGGAAACTTTTCACCTCTGTCAATCCCTAAATCCTGACCCCATCCGTATTTTCAATTCAGAATACTCCCCCTTGACTAATGGGTAATCTTTGTTAAACTGTTTGAAATGGGATATAAAAGAGTGATAGGCTTGGATATAGGAACAGAATACCTGAAAGCCGTAGAGCTTGAAAAGGGGGAAGAAGGGCTCAGGATAGTTAAATCTGAATCCCTTAAGCTCCCTCTCAATGTAGAAGAAGAGAGGATAGCTGATGAATTAAAGCTCTTATGGATGAGAGGGAATTTCTCCAGAAGAGAGGTTGTAACCAACCTACAACTCCCAGATGTAATGGTAAAGAAGGTTATTACAGAAAGGGATTTGAGTCCTGAAAGGATAGAGTGGGAGATAAAAAGTTATCTCCCCTTTGACTCCTCCTCCATAGTCATAGATACTTATATAACCAAACCCTCTATCCCCCCAAATTACCAAGAGATGGTCCTTGTGGCTACTCCTAAGGATAGAGTAGAAAAGAGGGTGAAACTCCTTAGACAGGCTGGTCTCTCTCCCTCTTCTATCATCCCTTCCTCTATAGCCCTATCAAACCTCTTAGAATTTACCTATCCTGAATTGAGGGAGGCAATTATCATTCATATAGGGTTTAGGAGCGTCCTATTCATAGCCTATGAGGATAAAAGACCTGTATTAGTCCACCTCCTCTCTCTCGGTCTCAAAGATATCACATCAGAGGTGCAAGATACCCTAAAAGTAGATAGTAGAAGACTATCTTCAGAGATAGAGGATAGCTACTCCTTTCTTCCTGAATTTCCAAAAAAAGCAAAGGTCTTCCTAAGTGGTGGAGGTGCCCTTATACCAGACATTGTTAAAGATACTGAAATCCTCTCTTTTAAGAACCTCTCTCCTCTCTATAATGTTGCCCTTGGTCTTGGTATAGGAGCTCTCTATGCTTAAGATTAACCTTCTTCCGGAAAAGAGGAGCCCTGAGGGAAGGTTCCCCTGGATTATCCCTTGTCTTATTCTCCTCATCCTCTTATGTCTCCTCCTCTACTCCCTCCAGAGAAGGAGAATATCCCTTCTGGAAGGAGAGACCAGGACTCTAATTTCTCAGATAGAGAGACTCAAAGCAATTGAGGACTCTGTAGCAAATCTGAAGTCCAAGGATGAAAAATTGAGAGAGAAGATTACTATTTTCAATACTATCAGTAGGAAGAGGATTCCTCCTCAACTCTTAAATAGGATAGCTGAACTCCGCCCCAAAGGGGTTCAGATAAGAGAGATATCCTTAAACCCTGATTTCGCTGAGGTTAAAGGTAAAGCCTGGACTAACCGACACGCAGCAAGATTTGTGCAGAGACTAAAGGAGTCTGGCTCCTTTAATCAGGTAAACCTTATTCAACTGAAACCCTTAGAGTCTGGAGAGGGTATAAGTTTTATTATCAGAGCTGAGAGATGAATTCAAAATTTACTCTCGTGATTACTCTATGTATGGCAGTGATACTGGGTCTCTATTTGGGGTTTGTATACTTCCCTAAGCAGAAGAGGATTGGAGAACTCTCCTCTAAAATAGAAGAGTTGAATAGAGAAAAGAAGGGATTAGAAGGAGCAGAGGAGAGATTGGAAAGAATCAAGGAGAATTTCTTAAGTGATAGTTTAGAATGGGAAAAGGATAGAAACTCCTTTCTCACTTTAGAAGAGGCTGATAAGCTGGAAGAGGAGATAGAGAGATTGAGGGGGGTAAGAAAATCATTTCTCCCTATGGAAAGGGAGAATTTCTATAAGAAGATGGAATATAGATTAGAAGTGAAGGGCTACTACTCCCACTTATTGAATTTTCTATTTAAGGAGTGTAACCTCTTATCAAAAATTTATCCTGAGAAACTCATCCTTACCAATGGGATAAAGGTATCATTTAAAAGGGGTAGATGGGGAACTCTCCATCTCACTCAAACTGCTTATATCCTCTCACCATAGTGAAGAATACCCTCTCCTCCCTCTGGAGGATAATAGAGAGATTAAGAAGAGAATGTCCCTGGGACCGCAAGCAGACCCTTTATTCTCTCAGATTCTCTCTAATAGAAGAAGCCTACGAGCTCTACGATGCCTTACGAAAGAGGAACTATAAAAAGACAGAAGAGGAACTGGGAGACCTTCTCTTTTTAACCCTCTTCCTTATGCTTATAGGTGAAGAGGAGAAGAGATGGAAGATTCAGAATCTGATTAAAAAGGTATCGGATAAGCTTGTATACCGCCATCCCCATGTCTTTAAGAAGAAGAGGGTAGAAAATATAGAGGATGTCTTAATTAATTGGGAAAAACTAAAGAGGAAATCCTCCAACTCTATCCTCTCAGGTATCCCGAGGTCCCTTCCTGCCTTAAGAAAGGCTCAACTCATCCAGACAAGAGTCAAAAGGGTAAAGTTCGACTGGCAGGATTATAGAGGACCTCTTGAAAAAATGGAAGAGGAGATGAAAGAATTGAAGAGAGAGATTGAGAAAGGAAATAAGGCAAGGATGGAAGAGGAACTGGGAGACCTCCTGTTTAGTATAACAAACCTCTCCCGCCACCTTGGATTGGATGCTGAGGAGACCCTTAATAAATCCTGTGAAAAGTTTACCCATAGATTTAAGAAAATAGAGAAGAGACTCTCAGAATTGGGAAAGACCCCTTCTGGGTCATCCTTAGAGGAGATGGATAGAATATGGGAAGAGTTGAAAAGGTCTTAGATTCTTGACATCTCTAATGGTTACAACTATAATTTTATGATGATAAAGGTGAAGATAGGAAAAGAGGTAATTGAATGCAGAGAGGGGACCAAGGTCTCTGAGATATTAAAGGACCCTGATGTCTTAGCCTGTAAGGTTAATGGGAAGCTTGAGGATTTAAGTCTTGCATTAACCCAGGACTCAGAGATTGTTCCCCTCAGATTTGATTCAGAGGAGGGGAAGAAAGTCTTCTGGCACTCCTCAGCTCACCTCTTAGCCCAAGCAGTAAAGGAGCTATACCCTGAGGCAAAGTTGGGAACAGGACCCCCTACGGATAATGGATTCTATTATGACTTTGATATAGAGAAACCCTTTACTAAAGAGGATTTAAAGAAAATTGAGGATAAGATGAGAGAAATCTCCGCCTTGGACCTCCCTATCCAGAAAGATATAACCTCCTCACAAAACATCACCTCCTTCTTTCAAGAAAAGGGGGAGGATTACAAGGTGGAGATTCTCTCTGAACTCCAGGATAAGGAGGTCTCTATCTATACTCAGGGAGATTTTACAGACCTCTGCACAGGACCCCATATCCCAAGGACAGGACTTATTAAAGGGATTAAACTTCTATCTGTAGCAGGAGCTTACTGGAAAGGGGATGAAAGGAATAAGATGCTACAGAGAATCTATGGAATCTCCTTCCCTACTCAGGAAGAGTTGGATGCATTCTTGCAAAGATTGGAAGAGGCAAAGAAGAGAGACCACAGAATTTTAGGACCTGAATTAGGAATATTCTCTCTATCTGAAGAGGCAGGACCAGGGCTTGTCTTCTGGCATCCAAAGGGTAATATATTGAGAGAGATAATTGAAGACTATTGGAAGAGAAGACATACTGCCCAGGGGTATATGATTGTGCATACCCCTCATATTGCTCGGGGAGAAGTATTCAAGACTTCTGGTCATTATGATTATTATAAAGAGAAGATGTATGTTATTAAAAATGGTGAGGAGTATGTTCTAAGACCTATGAACTGTCCCTTCCATATCCTATTATACAAATCTACCCTCCATAGCTATAGAGACCTCCCCTTAAGGTTTGCAGAACTGGGCACAGTTTATAGGAGAGAAAAGTCTGGAGAACTCCATGGAACCTTAAGAGTCAGAGGTTTTACTCAGGATGATGGGCATATCTTCTGTACCCCCCAACAGGTGGAGAAAGAGATAGAGGGGATAGTAGACCTGGCATTATCTATGCTCCATACATTTGGATTCTATAATCTCCTAATAGAGCTATCTCTCCGTGACCCTAATGAAAAGGAAGGATACTTAGGGAGTGATGAGGAATGGGAAGAGGCAGAGAGGATTTTAAAGAAGGTGCTTAAAGAGAAGGGGCTGAAGTTTCAATCAAAGGAAGGGGAGGCTGTATTCTATGGTCCAAAGATAGACATACACCTCTTGGATGCTCTCAATAGGAAGTGGCAGGCTACTACAATTCAGTTCGATTTTAATCTTCCCAAGAGGTTTGATATAACCTATGTTGGAGAGGACGGAGAACGCCACCCCGTAGTCCTTATCCACCGAGCCATCCTCGGTTCCTTAGAAAGGTTTGTAGGAGCCTTGATAGAGCATTATGGAGGTAGTTTCCCCTTATGGCTCTCACCCTATCAGGTGAAGGTCCTCACCATAACAGATAAGGAGATAGATTATGCAAAGGAGATAACTTCTCAACTCCTTAAAGCACAGATCCGAACAGTCACTGATTTCAGGAATGAGAAGATAGCCTATAAGATTGCAGAGGCTGAAAGGGAGAAAATCCCTTATATGCTCATTATCGGGAAGAAGGAGAAAGAGAACAGGACAGTATCACTGAGGAGACATCGCCAGGGAGACTTGGGAGAGAAGGAACTCTCTGAAGTTATAAGAAGTTTAAAAGAGGAAATCTATAGAAGGGGGTAAGATTAGAAAACATCGTCAGAGAATAAATAGGGAAATAAAGGCACCCTATGTAAGGGTTATCGGTCCGCAAAAGAACCAGATAGGTATCCTCCCTATCAATGAGGCTTTAAGAATTGCTCAATCTCAAAAACTGGACCTTGTTGAGGTTGCACCAAATGCAAATCCTCCTGTATGTAAGATTATGGATTTCGGGAAGTTTATCTATGAGAAACAGATGAGAGAGAAAGAGGCAAGGCGACATCAGCATAAGACAACTGTGAGACAACTCAGGTTTACTATGAAGATAAATGACCATGACTATGCAACAAAACTGAAAAAGATAAGAGAGTTCCTCTCTAATAGAGATAGGGTAAAGATAGTGGTGAGACTGCGGGGAAGAGAAATCTTACATAAACATAGAGGTATGGAACTGATTGAAAGGTTAGCCTCTGATGTTAAGGACTTGGGAATTTTGGAGACTACACCAAAAACAGAAGGAGAGAGCAAACCATCTATTCAGGCTGTCTTTATCCCTGTAAGGAGGAGAGATGCCCAAAGCTAAAACAAAGAAGGCATTGAGTAAAAGGGTAAAGGTTTCGGCAACTGGCAAGATTATGAGGCGTCAAGCAGGTAAGAGTCACCTCTTATCTTCTAAGACCAGAAAGAGAAAACGACGCCTCTCTAAAGCAGTCCCCCTATCCAAAGGGGATAGAAGGCTTTCAAAACTTCTTCCCTATTGAGGAGGTGATATGGCAAGAGTAACAACAGGTCCAAAAAGGAGGAAACGCCATAAGAGATGGCTTAAACTCGCTAAGGGCTATTATGGAGTCAGACATTCAAGGTATAAAGTAGCAAGGATGGCTGTGATGAAAGCTTTACAACATGCCTACAGGGAACGGAGAAGGAAAAAGAGGGTATTCAGAGCCCTGTGGATATTGAGATTGAATGCAGCCCTTAGAGAGTATGGTATCTCTTATAGTAAGTTTATGGGCAAACTTAGAGAGAAGAATATAGAACTCAACAGAAAATCTCTATCAGAACTGGCTATAAGAGACCCTGATTCCTTTAAAAAGCTGGTGGAGACGATAAAAGAGGATGATAGATAGAGTAAAAAGGATAGAAGAGAAAGCGATAGAGGCTACCCAAAAGGCTAAAGACTTAAAGGAACTCTCTGAGGTAAGAATCTCTTTCTTGGGCAGAAAGTCAGAACTGAATCAGATTCTCAGAAGCATAAAGGACCTTCCCCCTCAGGAGAGACCTAAGGTGGGGAAGATAACCAATGAGGTGAAGACCAGAATTGAGAAGGCTATAAGAGAGAGGGAGGAGGAGTTAAAGAAGAGAGAAGAGAGGAGAGAAGCCATTGATATTACCCTGCCTGGTCGTCGCCAGTGGAGGGGAAGACCTCACCCCATTACTCAGGTGACCAAGGAGATTCTGGATATATTCATCTCTATGGGCTTTGAGGAGGTAGTGGGACCTGAGATAGAGACAGAGTGGTATAATTTTGAGGCATTAAACATCCCCCCCTACCATCCTGCACGCAATATGTTTGCCAGTTTCTACTTAAATCAGAATACCCTTTTAAGGTCCCATACCTCACCTGTTCAGATAAGGGTTATGGAGAAGAGGAGACCACCTTTAAGAATCATAGCCCCGGGCAGGGTTTACAGAAGAGATGCCTTTGATACCTCCCACTCCCCTGTATTCCACCAGGTAGAAGGTTTATATGTAGACAAAGAGGTGAGCTTCGCAGAATTAAAAGGGACATTAGAGACCTTCTGTTCACGAATGTTTGGAAAAGGGGTGAAGGCGAAGTTCATACCAAGTTACTTCCCCTTTACTGAACCTTCAGCAGAAGTGGCTATATCTTGTGTAATATGTGGAGGCAAGGGTTGTTCCACCTGTAAGGGGACAGGATGGATAGAGATTCTTGGTTGTGGAATGGTTCATCCCAAAGTATTTGAGAATGTAGGCTATAACCCAAAGAGATATACAGGCTATGCCTTTGGTATGGGGGTAGAGAGGATAGCGATGATAAAATACAGAATAGATGACATAAGGCTATTCTATGAGAATGATATAAGATTCTTAAGACAATTTTAGAATTAGACTATCCCACAATAGACCGAGTGGGAAAAGAAGGCAAATGTATTTTTCAAATTCAACGGCGGAAGCGACGCCTTATGGCTAAGAGGAGAAGGGTAAGGATTGATAGTCCTAAGACTCTTGCTATAACTAAAACAGCTGAGCCCCAGGTATTTATCGGCGTATAAGGCTCCAATCTACCCATGGTGACACTATGGAGCACGGCGATAAAAGAGTCAAATAGAGTTGAAATAGCTCTTTCTAAACGGGAAAAATCCTGTGGTAGCTTAAAGACTTCGTTTGATTTTTTAAATCCTGCAAAGGCAAAAAAGACCGCAGCCGAAACCAAGGTTCCGAAAAGCCAAGCAAAGGCACGCCCCACACTTTCTCCATAATTACTTACCCGTCCATACAGATAGTGAAGCCTTTTAAGAATGCCTTTGAGCCTTTTCTTCCTTGCATTCATCTCAAGCAGATAGAAATCTCCAGCATCTGGATACTCACCCCTTGCCTCATAAGCTAACCTTATCTGTCTGTAACATCTTTCAATCTCTTCTGCCTTATTTTCTGCTTCTTCAATTGGCTCATAAACCAAATCCCATTCTTCTTGTTCCTTATTTTTATATTCCGGGTTTTCAAATATGTCGTCCAGGATGACTTTGTCTTTCCTCCAATTTACCCGGATAAAGTCTACTCTGGGGCGGATGATATGGAAATTGGTCTGCCAGAATGAAACCCTTGAGACATCAAAATCCTCTAAGATGAGGTGTCCATTTTCCCAGAATCGCAGGTCCCTCAACAGGATAATTGGTGACACTCTTCTCTTTGCTAATCTAAGAGCTTGCTCAAGCAAAGATTTCTCTAATTTCCTTTCTTCATCACCTTTCAATGTTTTTATTCTTTCTTTAATAT
>CAZWJY010000032.1:12687-13325 GCA_964634335.1 uncultured bacterium | reverse complement strand
CAGGGGCGTGGCAACTTCGGTTTCACAAGTCCTCCTCAACTGTCATTGCGAGCCCACCGCCTACGCTCCTCGCAATGACCATTGTAAGTTTAAGAAAAAGCAAAGGGAGTTGACAAAAAAGGATTGAGTGGTAGGTTTTAGACAGGAGGTAAAAATGGAGAAGATTTTCCTCTTAATAATCCCAGGAGTGCTATGGGCTATGGAACGTGGAGTAACGGTTGGGTTCCCTATTCTTCGGGCAGGAGGAGTGAAAAGGGCAAGGGTAGTGGAACCCTTAG
Source organism: uncultured bacterium (assembly GCA_964634335.1). Taxonomy (GTDB): domain Bacteria; phylum Hydrothermota; class Tepidihabitantia; order CAYHGV01; family CAZWJY01; genus CAZWJY01. The sequence continues at coordinate 13,047 of CAZWJY010000032.1, read as the reverse complement.
AAGAGTCTTCTTCCTCCCTCTCTATCCCTTTTAGAGGAGAGACCTGGCAAATTATCCCTGCAGGCTCCGGTTCTGTAGTGAAGTTCAACTCAACTCAGGAAAGGTTGGAGGTGATTCCGCTAAGGGCAGGGGTAAGTTCAGATTCTGTATTTCTGGCGATAAAGAGTGCACCAGTATGGCTTCAGCCAGAACTCTTTGATGGAATTAGAAGGCTCCCCCCTGCCTACCAGCTCATCTATGCCCGAAAAATCCTTACCTCTGACCCAAAATATAGAGACGAGATTGCATTCCAGATAGCTCACCTTGCACCTAAGACTTTAGAAAGAATAGACCCTGCAATCTTAGATACGAATGTGGTTC
>CAZWJY010000032.1:3446-12677 GCA_964634335.1 uncultured bacterium | reverse complement strand
CTATAGGGTAGACCCTGACCTTAAGTTTGTAGATATAGTAGAGTATGGAGACCCCACCACTGGTGACTGGTATACTACCACAAAGTATAAGGTAATAAATAAAGGTGGTGATACAACATGGATAGAGATACCTAAGGAGATATACTACTGGTATGTAATGATGCCTAAGCTTTCAGATGAGGAGCCCAGGATGGACTATTCTGTCTTTAATAAATTCTGGAGAGACTATCTCTACAATTACTCTGACCCAGGCTATCCCCTTCTAAAGGATGTCCTGAAGGATATAGAGGTCTTCTGGGATGGAGAGTACCATGTATGGTCTGCTGACAGGGGAGCTTCTGATACTATGATGGCAGTAGATGCGATAGGGTGGTGGGTATCCAGGACCGTTCCAAATGATGTCCAGGGACCCAGGTATATCCAGCCAAATCAGATTGCCCATTGCCATTATGGAAGATGTGGTGAAGGGCAGGACCTTTTAAATGCAGCTGCACGCACCGCCCTACTCCCTGTCCTCTCCCTCCATATGTGGGCACAAGACCATGTCTGGAACGGTATATACTGGGATGGGGAGTTTTATGAGTATCAGGTTGATAACTTTGGAGGTCCTACCCATATAAGAGACTCTACTACCTCCTACGATTCCCATGATAGACAGACTGGAGTAGTTTTTGCCAATAGGGCTGACTGGTATACCTGGAGCCTAACCTATCAATATACCCCAACCTGTACCCTTACAGTAAGGGTAAGAGATAGAAATGGAAACCCTGTGGATGGGGCTGAATTGATGCTAATGACCCCGTATGTATGGGAACCCTCGGCTCTCTATTATTCTCACTGGGCTTATACTGATAGAGATGGAGAGTATACAGTAGTGGTAGGAGACTCTCAATCCTATTATTTGAGGGTAGATTGCCCCCTTGGTAGTGAACCATCCTCCCCTACGCAGTTTCAAAAGGTTCTTGATTCCCTCCAGACAGTGGCTGGGAAACACTTTGAGGTTACTTATGACCTTCCAGGCGAATTGAGTATGCTCTCTATTCTTAAGAAGAGCTCCCCCACTGATGGTCCTTACAAACTTAGAATATACTACAATATCCCCTACAGAGTAGTGTATGGGCATAAATACTGGAAATATACCCGGTTTGGCATAGATAGTTATGAGTTTGGGGATTTCCGCTCTCCAGGAGATATAGACTTCTTCATCTGTGATGGAGATAACTATAATAGATATAGGTCAGGACTCGAGTTTGAGGCTTATGAGATAAGGGAACACTCTCCCTTCGACTCCTTAGAGTTTATTCTCCCTGATAAGAGAGATTTCTATGTGGTATTCTCCAATGATGAAAGGATGACCATTTCACAACTCCTCTGCACCTCTATCTCCCTTTATAAGAAGATTGAGACAGGATGGGTTTTGATAGATTCCTGTAGTCCGAGTTTTGGGATAGAAGAGGAGCCTGAAGGGATAGTCCTCCCCTCTTTAAAAATCTCACCCAACCCCTTGAGGAGACCACCCCTTCACATCTCTTATACCTTAGATAAGGACTTAAATCGAGTAAAACTGGTTCTCTACGATATTACAGGGCGAAGAGTGAGAACCCTTCTTAAAGGGAAGGAAAAGGCGGGAACTCATAGACTCTTATGGAATGGGAGAGATGAAAAGGGGAGGAGAGTTTCTGCTGGGATATACTTCTTAAGGCTTACGACCCCTGAATATGAGAGGATAAGGAAAATAGTCCTTCTAAGATAGCATCCTCTTCACCATCCCCACTTCCTCTTCCTCTTTTTCCAGGGTTCTTGGAAGAAGAGAGTGAATCTTACTCTTCCTATCCACTCTCTAAGGTTTTCCCCCTCTCTCTTACCTGCCCCTCCACAGAGTTGTAGTACACCCCAGGGTTTTAGGGGCAAGGGATAACCGATGGATACCATCTCTTCTCTGATAGGTCTATTCTCTATAGTCAAGGAAGACCAGTTCATCCTGTAATATCCCAGCCTCCAATATTTATAACCTATTCCTATGGAATACTTATCCGAGTCTTTAAATTTTACCCCTCCGATGGTCTTATCCTTCCAGACTCTCTTGAAATAGTCAAAGGAGAGTTCCACCCCTTTTTTAGGAGATACTTTAAGTCCAAACCCATAGGATAGGGGGAGGGAACCTTTTACTTTAAAAGAGTCTGTCTTGGCTACAGTCTTTACACAAGTAGAGATATTAAGCCTCCCAGGCATTTCGCATAAACCACCAAAGGATAAGAATTTTGTATGGATAAGGATTCCTGTTTTAAGATAATCCCCTGAATATCCTGCCTTACAACTGTCGTGGGTAAGATATTCACCACCAAGAATCTCTAACATCCACTCCTCTGTCGAGCCTCCAAATAGGTAGTTATATTCAAGACCGATGGAGAGATGGTTGAAAAGGGACTTACATCCTCCCATATATCCCCTGTATATACCTCCTCTCCCCTTTACATGATGCTGATAGGATATGCCTGAGACAGAGATAGAATCAGAGAATATATCAAAGGACTGGTTAAAGCTCTCCGATATTCCAAGGGAGATTCCTGTGCTATAGGGAAGGGGGATAAGGGCTATAAAAGTCTGGGGTCTTATATCCCAGAGAGCCCTCTCTCTATTATCTTCCTGGGCATAAATAGCTCCTCCTAAACCTGTAAGAAAGAAGGAGGTGAGAGGGAACTGAGAGGGGTATGCAGGATTTAGAAGGGATAGGCTCACCCTCTTACCATAAGCCTCCATCACTGCATCAGAAACTAAAATATCTTCCCCCAAACCCCTTGTAGAGAAGAAGGACTGAGAGAAGATTAAAAGGACAGATATCATTTGAACCTCGGTTTTGGTGCCAGGATATAACTGACCTTTAAAGAGGCTTCCCCTGATAACCTAACCCTTATAAATTCATTCGCCTCAGGATATATCTTTAATAATAGTCCAAAGTTGGACTCTGGGTGAGATGTCCAGAACTGAACCAAGCTCCTTATATCCATCTTTATCACAGAATCCTCTTTGGAGAATCTCGCCCACTTTTCAGAGGAGGTATTGAATTCTGTATACCTTGTATCCCATTCATCCAAGAGGCGGTGGGCACTGATTCCAAGGGTATCACTTTTAGAGACAACCTCCTCTGGTCTTAGAGTAATCTCTGCAGATGTGATAGTGGCACTCGTAGGGATGGTATCAAGGTCGAATCTAAAATATGTGCGATAGGCATAGCCAGAACCTATCCAGAGCTCGTCCTTCTCAGGTTTAAATTCTGACCTCACAATATAAGCATCCTGGGATGGGAAGAGGGTAGTATCCTTCTTCTCATAATAGGCTATAATCCTTGGGCGTTTTGATTCTGGTCCATCTTTTGAATAGAAGACCCCAATCCCCTCTCCTTTGGGAATGAAAATCATTCCATAAATAGTAGTATCAGAGAGTAGAGTGATGGATTCTAATGGGAGGGAGAGGGTACTGCTATCCGATTCAATCACTCCCTCTATAATAAGGTCTGAATTAAAATCTCCCCCTTCGCTCTTCCATTTTTCATCAGACTCTGAGAGCAACCAGGTAGCCTGATACTCATTCCAGGGGGATATTATAGGATAGACAGAGAAGCCTATGCCTGTATCTGACAGCAAGGAGTTGGTATAGAGGATGAGTTTTAGAGAGTCTAAACTCTTCTCTTTAAGGGGAGAGAAGTCAAACTGGATAAGGGCTCTACTTGTATAAATCTCATCTTCTCCCAGGATAAGATTTAAACCGCTACCTGTAGGGATATAGTCTCCATAACAACCAGATTCTATGGATTGAAATTCCAAGACCTTTACCTCACCAGGGTTCCTCCCCAGCTCATCCCAACCTACGGGTGATTCATTACAAGCTAAGAGGATAGAGGTTAATAATAAGACTCTCTTCATACAGTTTTTAAGAACTCCTCTTTCAACCTCTCTGACAAGGAGCTCTTTACACAGGAGGATGCGGTCTTGATTGCATTTTTTACTGCTATGGATGTAGACCTCCCATGTCCTATAACTACATTTCCATCCACTCCTAAGAGAAGTGCCCCTCCTGTCTCTTCATAATTTAACTTAGAGAGAAATTCTTGAAGCACAGGTTTTGATACAGACCTACGCAGCCTGTATTTAGAAGGACCCAAGAGATACTCCTTCAAAAGGATATTCAAGAGTTCTATAATCCCCTCACCGAATTTCAGCATAACATTTCCTACAAATCCGTCGCACACAATTACATCAGCCACCCCTTTTAAGATATTACATGCCTCCACATTTCCTATAAAATTGAGCCCACTATCCCTCAGGAGGTTATAGGCGTTTATGGTCAGGGTATTACCCTTTGAACTCTCCTCACCGATATTTAACAGTCCCACAGTAGGAGATGCCTTTTTAAATAAAAGGGAAGCCGTTATAGAGCCCATAATACCAAACTGGAGGAGGTGTTCGGGTTTAACTTCTGCATTGGCGCCGATATCCAAAACAAGGGCATTTCCTTTAAGGGTGGGGAATGTAGTAGCCAGGGCTGGTCTCTTTACTTTTGGGATATTCCCCAAGGTAAATAGGGTTAGGGTCATAGCAACCCCTGTATTCCCCATAGTTACTACTGCATCCACCTTCTTCTCTTTTAATAGATGAATAGCCTTAGAGATAGAAGAGTCCTTTTTTTCTCTTATGGCTTTAGAAGGAGATTCATGCATACCAATAACCTCTGGGGCGGGAACTATCTCTACAGGGAGAGAAGAGAATTTATCTCTAAACTCTGATAACAACTCCTCTTTACCCACCAATAGTATCTCTAAATCTTTATCCTCTTTTAGAACCTCTACCACCCCATCAATCTCAGATAGGGGCGCATTATCACTACCCATTGCATCAACAGCTATCCTCAAGTCTTCTCCTTTTTACTCACTATCATAACTTCTTTATCTCCATAGAATCCACAATTTGGGCAGACCCTATGAGAGAGCTTAGGGGCACCGCAGTGGGGACAGACTACTACATTAGGGGGGGAGAGTTTCCAATGTGCCCTCTTCTTTCGGCTTCTGGTTTTAGAATGCCTCCTTTTTGGAACAGCCATTTAACCTCCTAAAAATTATGGAGCAGACGGGATTTGAATCGATACTCGCCAAACCCGGCTGCTCTTATGGAGCAGACGGGATTTGAACCCGTGACCCCCTGCTTGCAAAGCAGATGCTCTCCCACTGAGCTACTGCCCCATCCATCTATTTTAGCCCCTTCTCCTCAAATGTCAAGCTCTCTGGTGTTATAGGGCATCGGAGATAGTCTTGACCCCTTCTATTTATCACCTATAGTTAAGAGTGAAACTGATTGATAAATATATCCTGAGGGAGTTTTTCCCTCCCCTCCTCTTTGGCTGGGGGGTATTGGTGGGGATTCTCCTCTTAGACAGGTTTTTCCTCCTGGCAGACTTAATTATAAACAAAGGGTTGAAGATAAGACCTGTCCTGGAGATACTCCTCTACAGCACCCCCTTTGTGTGGGCTACCATTGCTCCTATGGCAGTCCTCACCGCCTCTATAGCCTGCTTTGGAAGACTCTCCCATGATAATGAGCTATCCGCAATGAGAACTTCGGGAATCTCTCCATTAAGACTCCTCTTGCCTCTATTCCTCCCTACTCTTATCCTCTCCCTCTCCATAATAGCCTTTAATCACTATATAGTGCCTGAGTCAAATCACAGGTTGCGAAACCTGTTAAGGGATGTATCAAGGAAGAGACCCGCTGTTAGATTGAGGGAGGGAGTATTTATGGATGACTTCCCTGGATATACCTTATACATCGGCTCAAAGGATGAGAGGAGCGGAGCTATTCATAATGTGATGGTCTATGAGAAGAGGAGAGGCTCATCACCTACCCTTGTGAGTGCAAAGGATGGTAGGATCTCTACTACCCCTGATGAGAAATATCTGATTATGACCCTCTTCTCTGGTGAGATCCATGAGATGATAGGGGATAAATATAGGAGACTCTCCTTTAAAAAACACACAATAAATTTTCCCTTGAATCCAGAACTCATAAAGAAGCAGAGGAGATACAGGGGTTACAGAGAGATGGATATGAGAATGCTCTATAAGAAGATTAAGAGGATAAAAGAGGAGATATCCCTTAAAGAGAGGGAATTATCCAAACTCTATAAAATATCTCCCTCTGGAGAGAGGATACTTAGAATAAAGAAGATAGAGACCTTTCTAAAGTATAAGAGGAGGGAAAAGAATCGCTATGAGGTTGAATTTTATGAGAAGCTTTCTATCCCTATTGGTGCTATTCTCTTCCTCTTCTTTGGAACTGCTACCGGATTTCTTATAAGAAGGGGTGGTTTTGGAACAGGATTCCTTTTAAGCCTCCTCTTCTTTGCTTTATACTATATTATGGTGTTGGGTGGAGAAGGGCTCGCCTCTAATGGAAAACTCCCAGCAGTATTTGCTATGTGGATGCCAGATATCCTCTTTATCCTACCCACTTTAGAACTCTCTATGAGGGCATGGTTTGAAAAGTCTCTCTTTAGGAAATGAAAATCGTAGATAAATTCTTGATAAAGGAGTTCTTAAGATACTTTGTCCTCTCCTTGGGTTTCATAGTCATTATATATCTCCTCTTTGACTTACTCCAGAAGTTGAATTATTTTATAAATCTAAAGACAAAATTGATTAATATCGTTATTTATTACCTCTATAATCTCCCATCTTATATAGTCCTTCTATTCCCTGTAGGGGTAATCCTGGGTGCCTTCTTTACTATAGGCAGGCTTGCAAGACAGAGGGAGCTCTTAGCTTTAAAGAGTGGGGGTATAGATACCTATAGGGTCTATCTGCCCTTAATTATCACAGGGACTCTTCTCACCCTCTCCTCCTTTTTCATCAATGAATTCCTCACTACTCAGGCTGAACTGAGGTTGAGAGAGTTTAAGAGGTATAAGATAGAGAAGAGGAGACCCGAAGCTCACCTCTCCCGTTCCTACCTATTCTACTATGGGAGAGGGGGGCATATATATTTTATAAGAAGGTATAATGGAAAGGATAGCACCCTGAGAAATTTCTCTATATGGAAGTTTAATAAGAAGAGGAGAGTGATAGAGAGGATAGATTCACCCTTTGCAAAGTGGAGTAATGGAGAATGGGAGGCAAAGGATGTTAAGGTCAGAAAATTTACCCCCCAGGGGGAGAGGTTCTCCTTCTATAAAACCTTAAGACTTAAGGAGATAAAGGAGAGACCTGAAGACTTCTCCAAGAGAGTGAAGGGGATAGATGAGATGAATTTTATAGAACTTAAGAGATATATAGAAAGGATGCACAGAGCAGCAGAGCCAGCCTTACGGGAGAGCGTAGAGTTTAACTATAGATTCTCTTACCCCCTTATAAACCTAATCCTCTTAATCATTGCTCTCCCTCTGGCAGGGGCTTTAAGAAAGGGGGGAGTGATGCTGGGTTTAGGACTGGGTCTATTATTCTCCTTCACCTATTGGGGGGTGATTCAGGTCTTTAAGGCTATGGGTGTGGCAGGAGTCTTGAGCCCTTTCCTCTCTGCCTGGATTCCAAATATGGTTTTCTCTTCAATAGGGGTTCTCCTCCTTCTAAAGACCCCAAGATAGAAGGGCTTGACTTTTATAAAATCGGAATTATCCTTTTACAGGAGGTGTTGATGCGGTTTACCATTACTGCTCGACATTTTGAGCTCACACCCCCATTAAGAGAGCTTGTGGAAAAGAAGACAAAGAGATTGGAGAGGTTTAACTTTCATATTACTGATATGGAGATAGTGCTCTCAAAGGATAGCAAAATCAATATAGCAGAAGGGAAAATAATTCTGAAGAAAGGGACAATCGCTGCAAAGGTAAAGTCACAGGATATGTATGTGGCTACTAAGAGCCTGTTGAGTAAACTGGAAAGACAACTGGAGAGACATACTGAACGAATAAAGGCAAAAAAGAGACTCTCTCCTTCAAGAGGCTAAATTAACTACTGGTCTATTTTAATTTACTCCACTACCACTACCTTCTTAATACCTATAAAGCCCCCTGCTCTTAGATAGCAGAAATAGACCCCTGCCTTCTTCACCTTCCATACCTTATGGTAGAGTCCGGGTTTTTGATATCCAGATATAAGGTTCTCCACTTCTCTTCCTGCTATATTATATACCTTCAAGGAGATAGGAGAGGGTCTTGGGAGTTCATAGTTTATCAAAATTCTCCTCTTAGAAGGATTGGAAGAGGTAAACCATAGCCTGAATACCTTCTCAGAGGGGTTCTCCTGGATTCCTTCAAGGGCTTCAGTGGATGCCTTTACCGCATCCTTCTTTGTAGTATCGACAAGGGAGGTAGAGGTTATAAGGATATCTTTTCTTGTATGGGGAGTAACTGAAGCAGTGGGTTTTACCTCTAATCTTATCTCTTTCCACTGAGCAGGAGATAAAGGAGGGGTTCTCCAAGTTCCAGCAATTATGGAATCTGTAATATCAGACCCTCCTGCCTTTTGGCTGTAATACCTCACATCCCATCCATCACCTCCACTATCCCCTTTTACAGCAAAGGTATCCAGGATACCCCCATCATTCTCCATCTTTATATAGAAGATAGCAGTCTGGCGGGGTTGAACAGAGAGGATTTGAGTCTGACCAGTTCCATTAAGATTATAGATGTTATCACCCAAGTAATCAGAACCATCAACCTTAGTAGCAATCTGGTTATCCGGTTGTTGAGCCTTCATTATATAGGTTATAGCCTTTACAGCATCCCTTTTCATAGTATCCACAGTAGAGGATGATAGGATGAGCAATTCCAGAGTATCAGTGCTACCAGGTTTTATAATAACCCTTATCTCCTTAGAGGACCCAGAGCTTAAAGGTTTTGTATACCAGCCCAGTCCTGTCATCTCTGAAGTTATATCATTACCTGCCTGGGTAGAGTCATAATAGGTAACAGTCCAGCCACTGGCTCCAGATGTTCCCTTCACTTTAAAGGAATCCTGGGCAGTTCCATCGTTCTCTATCTTTATATAGAAGATAGCACTATCATTTGATGGGACCCCTTTTGTCTGAGTCTGACCTGTTCCATCTGTATTATAGATATCTGCTCCTAAACTATCAGAGAAGTCAGAGTTCAAGGCTATGAGATTATCAGGTTGATACTCCTCTACTCTCTCACAATTGGAGAATTCCGAGGTATTCCCATCCAGGTCTGTAGCAGTGGCAGAGA
>CAZWJY010000032.1:0-3436 GCA_964634335.1 uncultured bacterium | reverse complement strand
CCGATAGCAAAGTTGCCTGAATTATTGGTCATTCCAGAAGCTATAAAGGTTTTACCTTCTCCATAGCCTGAAGGGTCTGAGCCACCTTTAAAGAGCTCAATAAGAGAATTGGCAGGTCCTGTTCCCCTTATAGTATCAGGCTCAGCCAAGTCTATAGTAGGGGCTTGAATCCCCTCATTTGGACCCCCGGAGGAGACCCCATGCCCATCATCGCCTAAGTCTATACCAAGACCATCGTTATCAAAGATAGAGTTTTTGGTAAACTTATTATAGTCTGTAGTAGCATCCTTAACTACTATCCCTTTACTATTAAAGGCTATGTAATTACTGTCCACTTTATTATGTCTGGTCCCTGTTCTTAATAAAATCCCAGGTCCTCCATTTCCCAAATCAGAAATCCCATCAGATTTGGTTCCGATATAGTTTCCCTTAATGATGTTATCCGAGGTAGAAAAGCTCTGGAGGATGATACCTGCACCACTATTGCCAGATATGACATTCCTCTCAGATGTGGTAGAACCCCCTATCTCATTATTCATCCCTTTATAGAGGGTAATACCCACCAAATTGGGTGCTTGTGTATTTCCAGATGCATCAGTCCCAATATAGTTACCGATTATCTTGTTATTGTTACCAGAGATATATATCCCATCTCCTAAGTTATTAGAGATGATATTTCTATAATTAAGGTTCGTTCCTCCGATGGTATTATAATCACTGTTGCCTATCCTGATACCTGTAGTGAAATTTTGGACTACCAGTCCCCTTATAACACACCCATCTGCTCTTATAAAGAGACCTACAGAGCCAAGACCTAAGGATGCACCATCAATGGTATCCCCTGGCACATTCCCTGACCACTGGGAAGAGGCATCAATGACTAAGGTATCTGTAATATCCGGCAGTTGACTGCTAAGAGCTATCTTACCGTTCACAGAAAAGGTTATAGTATCAGGACCTGCATGATTATTAGCATCTGTAATAGCCTGGCGCAGTGTCCCAGCCCCTGCATCGTTGAGAGAGCTTACATCATAGGTATTTGCTTCAGCAAAAACCCATACTAAACCCAATAATACCAGCCTCTTCATTCTCACCCCCTTTTATCTCTAAAAATCTATCCAAATAATTAAACTTGTCAAGCCTATCCTTTCCATTCTATCTCTATCCCCACTCTTTCTGCTATCTCTAAACCCTTTTCTATTCCAACGCCTAAGTGTTCTACCTCATGGGCATCAGAGCCTATGGATATCACCCTCACGCCTATCCCCTTTGCTTTCCTTAATAACTCTTCCCCTGGATAGATATCCCTTATCTCCCTTCTCAAACCAGCGGTATTTATCTCCAGTCCTATCCCTTTCTCTCTCATAAGCTCCAAGATAGGCTTGATGTATGGTTCTGCGGTTAAGAGGAGCTCTTTCCCATAATAGGAGAGCCCAAACTTCTTGTAGACATCAAAATGGGCTATAATCTCAAAGAGTCCGCTCCTTATGGCTTTTTCCAATAAGTAAAAGTAGTCTGCGCAGTATCTCTTTACCGAAGCGTTTTTAAAATAGTCCATATACTCATTCTTAGAGGTGATAGATATATGGTCAAGACAATGTATAGCTCCAAGGATATAATCTAGCCTATAATTTGAGAGAATCCTTGCTATCTCCTCCTCACTCTCCTCAGTATAGCCCACCTCAAGTCCTGCCTTTATTATAAGTTCTGGGAACTCCCTTCTTGCCTCTTCTATATCTTTAAGATATACATCTATCCAGTCTGACCTCATAGATACAATCCTATCCCCTAACCTCACCTTATCATCTATCTCTCTCCTCTGTGGGTCCAGCTCCAAATGGGGAGTGAAACCTATCCCCTTTATACCTATCTCCTTAGCCTTGAGACAGTAATCCCTGATGGTTCCATGCCCATCTAAGGAGTAGTATGGATGAACATGATAATCTACCATCCCTTATTATACTCCAAAAAATATTTTTGTCAAATAAGTGGGGTGCATCTTTATAATAAGAAGGTGTTTAAAAGACTACTCTAAGGGGGGAGTAAGGGGAATCTCATTAAAGGGATTATGAAAGGGAGAGAGGGGTAGATAAGGGTCTCTATTACTTTATAGACAAATACACCAGAGAGTATGGATGTGAGCCCTAAAAGGGCTGCAGGGACCCACATTACTAAACCTGTCTCCTTTATTCCTGGTTCAGGTCTCTTGAATAGAAGGGGGATGTTCTTTATAAGATAGATGAATACTATGACCCATCCAATAATAGGAACTATTAAAAAGATATGATTTAGATGGAGAATTGCTTCACAAACTATTATTTTGGAAAAGAAACCATTAAGGAAGGGTATGCCAGAGATAGAAAGAGAGAGAACGATAAGAGAGATACCTGTTATGGGCATCGCCTTTACTAATCCCCTTAATCTATCTATAGAGGTTGTCCTTATCCTCTCTCTTATACAACCCAGACATAAGAAGAGTCCTGTGGTATAAACCAGGCTGTTTATTGTATAGAAGAGGCTTGCAGTTATACCAAAAAGGGTGAGAGTTCCTATGGATAGGATAGACCAGCCTATCTCACTTATTGTAAATAGTAAGAGAGAGGATAGCAGGTCCTTCTCAAATAGAAGCTTTATTAAGGGTAATAGAAGAAAGAGAGCCCCTATGAGGAGAAGGGATATCTTTAATATCTGAGAGTCAGGTAATTCAAAGAGGTAATAGAAGAGTCGGAGAAGCAGATAGAAACCGACTATTCTATTTAGAACAGAACAGATAAGAGCCATTGCCGAAGGCAATGGCTCTCTCTTATCTACAAATAGTCCCTCTGCCATTCTGTATAGACCACCCCAGAGAAGTAGAGAGAAGGATGCAATGAGTAGAGGGTCTTCAAATCCCAATCTATTTCTAACACTTAACCCCTCAATCCCATAAAGGGAGAGGAGGAGGATACCTATTAAGAGAGGAAGGGTAGAACCTATAGAGACCTTCAAGGATCTGCCAATACTCTTAAAGAGTCCTGATAGGAATCCAAAAAGGGTGAAGAGGAACCAGAAGCTAAGGAAAAGGGGGAAGTTATTGGTCAAGAGTATTCCATTGGCACATACTATGGATAAAGAGAATCCGAGATAATAGGATTTGAGCAAGGGATAGAACCTTACTGATCTGAAGGAGTAGATGAGGATTAGAAGCCCAAAGGAGGAAACGAGTATTAAGAATAAACCTGATAAAGCATCTGCTTTAAAGTCAAAAGCCATCCCTCCAATCTTTAATAGTGAATAATAGAGTCCTCCATCTTGAGAATGTAAAAATATCCTTATCCCATAATACAAAGAGAAGAGGATACCTAAGAAACAGGACTCATTTCTCAATTTTGGGAGGAAAAATCCGATAAATCCAAAGATTAGAGGGAGGAGGAGGGGGAGGAGGAGGATATTCATC
>CAZWJY010000031.1:0-13347 GCA_964634335.1 uncultured bacterium | reverse complement strand
CCTCACATCTCCCCCAACTGATACAAGAGAAGGGATACGGCTGCTATCCCTGCTGTCTCTGACCTCAATCTGCGAGGTCCTAAGGAGAAGACCTCTACCCTCTTCTTTGCTCTCTCCACCTCCTCCTCTGTGAATCCACCCTCAGGTCCTATGAAGAGCATAACCTTCTTTGGGTTTTCCTTTATTATATCCTGTAGCCTATTCTTCTTCTCCCCTTCCCATGCGAGTAGAGATATATCGTATCTTTCTGATAATTTCAAGGCATCCTCAAATTCCATAGGTTCATAAATCTTGGGCAAAAGGCTCCTTGTAGAGGTCTTCATAGCAGAGAGGGCAACCCTTTTTAACCTGTCCAATCTCTCCTTCCCCTTAAGCCTTGCCACAGACCTCTCAGTTATAAGGGGGATAATCTCAAATACCCCAAGTTCTGTTGCCTTCTCTACTAAAATATCCATCCTCTGTCCCTTTATAACCCCCTGGGCAAGGGCTATATGGACCAAGGATTCTCTTGGTTTTCTTACCTTTGATAGAATTTTACAATAGACAGTATTTTTGGTAATATTGTCAATTATCACAGGGTATTCAAAGCCCTCCCCATCGGTCACAGAGATCCTATCCCCCCTTTTATGCTTCAATACTACCCCTATATGCCTTGCCTCCTCTCCTATAATGGTAAGTCCATCCCTTCCTATATTCTTCTTTGGTGTGTAGAATACTTCCATTATCCTTTATGCGGAGAAGGGACTCTATTAGAGACTTTTAAGAGCTCTGAGAACAGCCTCTTCTCTTCCTTACTCAGTTTCTTAGGGATATACACCTTTATCCTCACAAGCTCATCCCCTCTCCCACCTCTAAGGTGAGGGATCCCCTGGCCCTTGAGTCTTAAGACCTCTCCTGATTGGATTCCTGAGGGAATCTTTATCCTCTTCTGTGAATTTAGGGTAGGGACATCTATCTCACCCCCGAGAACAGCCTTAGCTATAGGGACATAGACTGAGACGATAAGGTCATCACCCCTTCTTAAGAATAGAGGGTGCTCCCTCTCCTCAATCTCCACTATTATATCGCCTGACCCACCTGGTCCATAATGCCCCTCTCCTCTAAGAGGGATATAGTTTCCTGTAGCCACTCCAGCAGGGATCTTCACTTTAAAGGTCTTCTTTGCTCTTACCCTTCCAGAACCACCGCACCTCTTACAGGTCTGACTGTATACCTCTCCTGTGCCCTGACACCTCTCACAGGTACTTCTGACCATAGACTGGAATCCAAAGAAGCCCCTTGATGTGTGGGTAATCTCCCCCCTTCCACCACATACAGGACATACCATCCTCCCCTTCCCTCCCCTTCCTCCACACTCAGGGCACCTCTCGTATCTGGATAGGGTAATCTCCTTCTCTACACCTTGAGCAATCTCTTCCAAGGAGAGTCTGAGCCTCACCCTTATATCTCCTCCCCTCCTTGTCCCTCTTCTTCTGGGTCTACCAAAGATTTCTGAGAATATCCCTCCACCAAAGAAGTCTTCAAATATATCACCAAATATATCCCTCAGGTCCTCTGCATGGGTGAAGTGTTCCCAGGTGAACCCTCCGGGTCCGAACTGAGAGGATACCCCTTCGTGTCCATAATTATCATAGAGCTTCCTCTTCTCAGGGTCTACCAGGACCTCATAAGCTTCTGATAACTCCTTAAACTTCTCCTCAGCCTCCTTCCTATTTCCAGGGTTCATATCTGGATGATACTGCTTTGCCAGTCTCCGATAGGCAGCCTTTATCTCCTCCTGGGTCGCATCTCTTGAAACCCCAAGAATCTCGTAGTAGTCTCTCTTAGCCACAATAAGGGGTCTTAATTCCTCTTATCCTCCTCATCATAGACCTGGTAGTCTGTATCCACTTTACCCTCTTCCTTCTTCTCCTCTTTTGATGCTGATGGTTTTTCTGAAGCTGCCCTCTTATAGAGCTCCTCAGATAGCTTATAGGTAGCCTTTTGAAGTTCCTCTATACCCTTATCAATAGCTGACTTATCCTCTCCCTTCATCACTTCTTTCAAGGACTTTATCTTCTCTTCTATCCTATTTCTATCCTCCTGAGATATCTTATCACCGAACTCCTTTAAGTGCTTCTCGGTCTGATAGATTAAGGAGTCTGCACGATTTCGGGCATCCACCAGTTCCCTCCTCCTCCTATCTTCTGCTCTATGCTCTTCTGCCTCTTTAACCAGTCTATCCACCTCCTCCTTGGATAGTCCTGAGGATGCAGTAATCCTTATGGACTGCTCTTTATTAGTAGCCTTATCCTTTGCGGTAACATGGAGAATCCCATCTGCATCTATATCAAAGGTCACTTCAATCTGGGGCACACCCCTTGGAGCGGGTGGGATCCCATATAGCTCAAATCTTCCAAGGGTGCGATTATCCGCAGCCATCTCCCTCTCTCCCTGGAGCACATGGACAGTCACAGCTGTCTGATTATCTTCAGCAGTGGTAAAGATTTGAGACTTCCTTGTAGGGATAGTGGTATTCCTGGGGATTATTTTGGTCATTACCCCTCCGAGGGTCTCGATGCCAAGAGAGAGGGGGGTCACATCTAAGAGGACTACATCCTTCACCTCACCTGCGAGCACAGCCCCCTGGATAGCTGCACCAATGGCTACAACCTCATCAGGGTTTATCCCTTTATGGGGCTCCTTACCAAAGAAGTCCTTAACTACCTGCTGGACCCTCGGCATCCTTGTCTGTCCTCCTACTAAAATCACCTCATCTATCTGGTGGGGTGAGAGCTTTGCATCCTCCAATGCCTGTCTTACAGGTCCAAGGGTAGACTGAATCAGGTCCTCTACCAAACCTTCTAAATGGGCTCTTGTGAGCTTGAGTTCTAAATGTAAGGGTCCCTTCTTAGGGTCTGAAGCTATAAAGGGGAGGGAGATGGTGGTCTCAAAGGATGTGGAGAGTTCCCTCTTTGCCTTCTCTGATGCTTCCCTTATGCGTTGGAGGGCTGTTCTATCCTGAGATAGGTCTATCCCATGCTCCTTCTTAAACTCTTCTAATATCCAATCCATTACCCTCTGGTCAAAGTCATCTCCCCCTAAATGGGTATTACCATTGGTAGACTTTACCTCAAATACCCCTTCACCTATCTCTAAGATAGATATATCAAAGGTTCCTCCACCAAGGTCATAGACAGCTATCCGTTCGTTCCTCTTCTTATCCAGACCATAAGCCAGGGAGGCAGCAGTAGGCTCATTGATGATTCTCAACACTTCAAGCCCTGCTATCTTCCCTGCATCCTTTGTAGCCTGACGCTGGGAATCATTGAAATAGGCAGGGACAGTGATGACTGCCTTCTTTACCGGCTCTCCTAAGTATGCCTCAGCAGCCTTCTTCAGATAGGCAAGGACCATAGAGGAGATCTCAGGTGGGGAGTATCTCCTCCCATTTACACTCACCCATGCATCCCCATTATCTGCCTCCACCACCTTAAAGGAGACCTTCTTTATCTCCTCTCCGACCTCTGAGTATCTCCTGCCCATAAATCTCTTTATAGAATAGATAGTGGTCTCAGGATGGATAATAGCCTGACGCCTGGCAAGGGTTCCCACAAGCCTCTCCTTACCAAAGGCAACCACAGAGGGGGTTGTCCTCTCACCCTCAGGGTTTGGTATAACAACAGGTTGGTTATGTTCCATAACAGCTACACAGGAGAAGGTTGTTCCCAAATCTATACCAATAATTTTACTCATCCCTTTCACCTCCTTTCTTTTTAGCCACTATAACCTTGGCTGGTCTAAGGACCCTATCTTTCAAAAGATAACCCTTAGCCACCTCTTCTATAATGGTATTGGGTGGCTTCTCATCTGTCTCTTTATAACCCAGAGCCTCGTGAAACTTAGGGTCAAACTCCTTATTCACAGAGCTATACCCCTTAAGTCCGCGCTTCTCCAAGACCTCTTTAAGCTGACGCAGGATAATCTCCACCCCTTTATAGAAGTTATCCTTCTCCTTATCATCTGTAGAGGAGAGCGCCCTATCAAAGTTATCCAGAACAGGCAGAAGTTCAATTAATAGACCCTCATTCGCATACTCCTTAAACTGCTCAAACTCCTCCTCCTTCCGTTTTCGGTAGTTATCCAGGTCAGCAAGAGCCCTTAAGTATTCGTTCTGATACCTCTTCAGCTCAGCTCTTAACCTTTCCACTTCTTCTCTCAGCTTGGTTACAGGTCCCTTTTTAGGTTGTGGCATTATGTATCTAATTATAGGCAAAAATTAACCATCGTCAAGGGTTAAATGTGGGAAGAGGGTTGACTTATAAAAGTGAAGGGTTATATTCTCTGGTGGAGAAATCCTTTACTATAAGAGACCTCCCCCCATCTGAGCGTCCGAGGGAGAGGCTTATGAGATTCGGTTCTGAAGCCTTATCTGCCCAAGAGATTCTCGCCCTTATCCTGGGAAGGGGTGGTCCAGGAGAGTCTGTTATGGTAACAGCCCAGAGACTCCTTAATAGATTTGGAGGACTTAAAGGGGTTGTATCTGCCTCTATAGAGGAACTTACAAAAGTTAAAGGGATAGGTTATGCAAAGGCATGCCAGATAAAGGCTGCCTTAGAAATCGGAAGGAGACTGGAGAGTTATGAACGGGAGAGAAATTTAAAGATAGAGTTCCCAAAGGATGTGGTAAAACTGGTAAAGGGAAGGTTAAAGGACAAGAAGAAGGAGTATTTTCTTACTCTCCTCTTAGATACGAGAAACAGGTTAATCAGAACTGCAGAGATCTCTGTAGGGAGCTTGAATGTCAGTATTGTCCATCCAAGAGAGGTATTTAAGGAGGCGATAGCCTCTTCTGCTGCCTCAGTAATCCTCGTCCATAACCACCCTTCAGGAGACCCTGAACCCTCAGAGGATGATATTGCCTTAACCAAGAGACTTATAGAGGCAGGCAAGATAATGGATATAGAAGTCCTTGACCATATCATTGTAGGGGGTAAGGACTCTTATGTGAGTATGAAAGGTAGGGGGATTCTATAAAGCTAAATCCCTATATCTATCCCTTCCCCCTTCTTTTTCTGAACTGCTTCTTTGGACTTATGGAAACCGCAGAGGTATTACCAAAAGGAAAGATAGAGGGAGGAATCTATATGAGAGGGATTCTCTCTGAAGGGGAAATATCTGGGGAATATCCCTGTCTCTCTTTTAAACAGGGTATGGGTAAAAATAGTGACTGGGGTATGGACCTCTTCCCCATCTTCCCTCCGATAGCTCAATTTAAGTTTAAGTATCAATTTTTAAAAGATACGGGATTTATACCTGCAATGGCTATGGGTAATACAGTAGGTATAATTCCTTACCTTCCACCTCTTGGGTGGTTAGGGGTGAGCGAAATAATAAGTAAGCGTCTATTTTTTCTTACCCTCTATACTGGAGCTGAAGAATTATTCTCCTATTATCCTGCGTTTAATTTATATATAGGAGTTAAAATTCCTAATAATCTCCGTTTCTCTATAATTGGAGAATTTCAGTCCTCATACTTCATTGAGCCTATGGAAGAGAACTGGGAATGGAGATACTGGATAAATATAGGAATAAAAATGAAATGAGTTCCGGGCTTTGATAAGGGTCTTTACAAGCCTGCCTGAAACATCATAAACCCGGGAGTGTATTTGGGGTCAGGCTGAAAAATAAGAAATCCAGTCTGGGTTATAACCTCTCCTTCTTTATCAGTTCTTCAATCACCTTCTCTATATCCTCTGATGTATCTATTCTTACTAAATTTGGGAGTCGCCTTGATGGGGGTTTGAAGACCTCTCTCATCTTATAATATACCCTTGGTGTTGCATCTGAGGCTGAAATCTCTTTTAGCCTCTTCTCCATCCTCTTTAATACTACCCCCTCTGGACATATACAATGGATAAATAGGGGTTCTATATCCAACCTCCTTGCCAGGTCTACTGCGCGGTTTCTTCCACTATCTTTCTGGAATGTTGCATCAAGGATACAGGTCTTACCCTGGAGCAGATACTCCTCTGTTCTCCTGAAGAGTTCATTATAGGTCTTTTTCGACATCTGGGTGGAGTATATCCCCTTCTCAAATCCTGTCCCTTTAAACTCTTCCAATCGAACCCCTGCAAGTTCCTTTCTTATAAAGTCTGTTCTTAAATGGTGTGCATTTATCTTCCTTGCAAGTCTTTCTGCAAGATAACTCTTCCCTACTCCGGGGAGTCCCATTACTACAATGAGTCTGGGCTTTTTAAAGAAGTTCCTTGTGTATAGATGTGCAAGGTGGAAATACCTTTTCGCAATATCCCTTGCCTCCTCTTTCTCCTCATCCGATATCCCTTTATCAAAGAGTTTAAAACCCATCACCTTTCCCCTTACATAAGCCCGATAGCACTTATAGAAATCCAGAAGCCTTAAGATTCCTGGGTCCTGAGAATAGAGGATATATCTATCTAAAAAGAAATCTGAGAGGGGCTTCTCTCCAAGAAATTCCATATCCATCACAAAGAAGGCGATATCAGAGGTTGTGTCAGAACAGGAGAACCTCAAGTTGAATTCTATACAGTCAAATATATAAACCTTGCCATCTACAATAAATATATTCCCGGAGTGGAGGTCTCCATGGCATCTTCTCACCTTTCCCTTCTCTATCCTTTCTAAGAATAGAAACTGTCTATCCCTTATAAATCTTTCCACCCTCTCCTTTATCTCGTCAAAGGTCTTCTCTTCTATCAAATCTCCTCTCAAATTCTTTGTCTGTTCAAAGTTCTCCTCCCAGTTGAACTCAACAGTCTCCACTCTCCCATACTTCTCTATCTCTAAGGATGTTTCAGCAGTCTGATGAAATCTCGCCACCTGAGAGGCTATCTTATCTATAATAGAGGAGTCTATCCTCTTCTCTTTTAAGAGGTTAGTCATTATTGATGATTGGGGGAGTTCCTTCATCTTCACTGCATATTCCACAATCTTCCCCCTCCCTTTAATTCTCACCTCTCCTTTATGAAGAGTGATAGGGACGACATCCAGGTATATATCCTTTGATAACAACCTATTAAGTCTCAGTTCCTCTTCACAGAAGTGTTTACGTCTCTGTAGGGTTGTATAGTTTAAGAAGCCAAAATTCACAGGTTTCTTTATTTTGTAGGCGTATCTTCCTGTCAAGAATACCCAGGATGTATGGGTCTGTAAAAGTTTTACCTCTTTTACCCCTTCTCCATAGGTAGAGGGTCTTAACAAGGCACAAAGCAGTTCCTTCCTCATCTCCTCAGCTCAAAACCTTTAAGAAGACCTTCCACCCCTCTCTTCAAAAACCTCTCCTTTATAAAGAAAGTGAGTTTCATCTCTGATGTGGAGAAGGCATCTATATGAATTTTCAACCTCTCAAGTATCTGGAAAGCCTTGGAGATTATCTCTGTATCGCCTCCTACCCCAGGACCCACAAGGGATATGGAAGCCAGACCTTTTTGAATCTCAATATCCTCTGCCCCTATCTCCCCCTTTATCCTTTCTATAATCCCCAGTGTGCGGGCAAAGTCCTTCTCAGGGATGATAAAGGATAGGTCAAAGTGGTCCTTATGGGGAACCCCATGAGCAAAGAATAATATCTGGACCTCTTCCTGAGCAATCCTGTTAACAGATTGGTAGAAGAACCCTGGTTGCCTTCTCACAGACTGGAGACTAAACCTCACAAGTCCTTTCTGATGGGTGATAGCCCTAACCACCACCCCTTCCAGTCTCATATCCCTTACCATAGTTCCCTCTCTTTTATTAAAGCTCGACCTTATGGATAATGGGAGTCTATACTTAGCAGCGAGTATACAGGCTCTTGGGTGGAGGACCTCTGCTCCAAGAGATGAGAGTTCCAGTATCTCCTCATAGGAGATTTCCTTTAATCTCTTTACCTGTTTAAAGACCTTTGGGTCTTCTGTATATACTCCAGATACATCTGTATAGATTTCGCAGAGGTCAGCCCCAAGCCATACACCAAGGGCAACCGCTGTGGTATCCGAGCCACCTCTCCCCAAGGTTGTTACCTCTTTCTCTCTACTCACCCCCTGGAAACCTGCCACAATAGGAATCTTCCCCTCCCTCAGAGCCTTCAGGAGCCTATCCCCTTTTATCTCTATAATTCTTGCCTCTGTGTGGCGGGTATCTGTAACTATACCTACCTGGGAGCCTGTAAAGGAGATGGCATCAAACCCTAACCTCATGATAGCCATTGATAATAGACTCATAGATATCCTCTCCCCTGCGGTAAGTAACATATCCAGTTCCCTCTCAGGAGGATTCTCAGTGATTCTCTTGGCAAAGGAGAAGAGTTTATCAGTAGTATCTCCCATAGCAGAGACCACTACCACAACATCATCACCTCTCCTCTTTGTCTCTACTATCCTCTCTGCTGCTCTCTTAATCCTTTCCGGAGTCGCAAGGGATGTCCCTCCAAACTTCTGGATAATGAGACTCATTCAAAGGGTATGAAAATCTCTACCTTTGTTGGATTATCCTTAAAAAGACCAGGGAGAAAGCGAAACTCCTTGGCAGTGGCTATAGCGAGGCTGTCTGAGTGGATATTCCCGGAAGACTTCTCCACCTTAAGCCTACCCACAGTTCCATCCTCTTCTACAACAGCCCTAACAAGGACTTGAGATGGTGGGGACTCAGGAGGTCGGGTAGCCCTTATAAGTCTGGGCTTTATCTCTACCAGAGGATAGGGAAGACCCCCCAATTCCTCTTTTATCCCTTCTGAGGCTCTTCCGATTTTGAGTTCCATCTCTCCCCTCTCCTCTGGATTCAATTCTCTTTTTACAACCTCCATAGAAGGGGTAATCACCTTAAGTTCTATCCCTATGGTATCTATTACAGGGGGTGGAGGTATCTTTCTTCTCCTGAGAGGTCTTGGAGGTTTTATTATCCTCTTAGGGGGTTTCTTATATAAGACCTCTTCTTTTTTAATAGGCTCAGAAGTAGGGGTGGGTTTTGCCCTTATCCCTACCCTCCTTATAATAAAAATGGCGAGGAAAAGAATAATCAGTAATAGAAAAATCCATCTCTTCTTCATCTCCCTATCACCACTATCTTGCGGAGATAACTTCCAGGAACAGGAAACTCCTTAATCTCCTTTATCTCTGCTCTGAACCTCTTTAAAAGCTTCTCTGCCCTCCCTATCTCTTCATCTAAGTCCTTTGACTTATATACAAGTAGTCTGCCAGAGGATTTGAGGAGGGGAAATCCAACCTTTATCACATCTCTCAACTTCCCAAAAAGTCTTGCCAATACCACATCAAACTTTATATCCTTAACCTCTTCTGCCCTCTTATTGATTGCATGGGTATTTTCAAGACCGAGTTTAGAGATTACATCCTTCAGAAAGAGCCATTTCTTTCCCACAGACTCTATAAGATATAGAGAGATACCATCTCTTAAAATCTTTATAGGGATCCCTGGAAGCCCATTGCCACTTCCCAAATCACATACCACTGAATTTTCAGGGATTAGAGGGAGGCAGACCAAGGAGTCTATAAAGTGATAGGAGAGAATTCTCTCCTCATCCCTCCTCGATATGAGATTGACTCTTCTATTGGTCTCCAAGAGGAGGTTGTAGTAAATTTTAAATAGGTCCAATTGATATTGAGTAGGCTCTACCCCTATCTTTTGAAGGGATCTTACAAACCTATCCCACCCACGAATCACTTAAACCAGAAGGATAGAGAGATTCTATGGCTATTACCTAAGAGGAGGTAGGGGGTATAAGCATAATCGAGGGTAATCTCCTTATGCTCTATCCCCATTCCAAAGGAGAATCCTGCAAGGATATCTGAACCTCCCTGGGTCTTTAAGTCCTGTCTCATAGAGTCATATCCTGTTCGCAGAGCAAAGTTCTTATGTAATCTCCACTCCATACCCAATTTAAGGTTAGGTCTATTATCTATAGGCTTATTTATATCCAGGGAGATATAGAACTCCTCAGATAGTTTATAACCCAGCCCTATCCCAAGGTTTAAGGGGAGGGGGTCCTTCTCTTCATCAAAGGCTTTAACCTGAAGACCGAGGTTCTGGATAGCTATGCCCATAGAGAGGGCTTTATGGATATAGAGCCCTCCAATATCCATAGCTCCACCCATAGACCAGAAGGTATCAATAGTCGCATAGAGGAATTTAATACCAGTCCCAAGGAGGATACCAGGAGACGGTTTAATCCCTAAGGCTGTCTGAAGAGATAGATATTGAGCAGAGAAGGTTCCCAGGTCATTATTATCTATATCTGTTCTCTTCATACTACCACTATTGAGATAGGCTATCCCTATACCATACCCCATCCTTTCAGATGGTCTTGTATAACCCAAGAATCCACTATTTATGTCTGCTACATAGGAGAGATAGGTAATAGATGCCTGGGGTTTATCTGGTTGAATTACTCCAGCAGGGTTGAGAAATAGAGCACCCACCCCTTTTGATGAACCAAGGCAGGTTCCACCCATTGCTATCTCCTTCGCACCCCCTGAGAGTTTTAAGAAGTTAAACCCTGTAGTTCCTACCTCACCAGCTATAAGGAGCTGGCTAAATAAGAAGAGAGTGAAGAGTCTCATATAAGAATTTAATAGGTAAAAGGGGTTTGTCAACCCCCATGATTCTAAATCTCTTTTCCCCTCTAAAAATTTCTGAGGAAGCTTGACAACCTCCCTGAAATAGGGTAAGCTTTATGGAAAAGGGGGTAAATATGACAGGCAAAGATAGAAGAGCACAGGCTCTGATACCCTTCCTCTTAACTTTCTTTCTCTTAGGAGGGCAAGCCCTGGCTCAGGTAACCATAAAAAAGGAAGCACCAAAGCCCTTTAAGCTTACTATTGAGGATTGTATTTCTGCCACAATTACATCACCAGAGGCTATGACCGTGTATCTGATAGGCACAGCCACCGAGGCTAAAGAGGGGCTTATTGCTAAGGTGACTACAGAGAAGTTTGAAATAAAACCAGGGGTCAACCGCTATTCTGCTGCCAATATTCCACCAATTGCTGAAACCTGGATTGCTCCAAAATATGAGAAGTTAATAAAGCGAACAG
This sequence comes from uncultured bacterium, assembly GCA_964634335.1. Taxonomy (GTDB): domain Bacteria; phylum Hydrothermota; class Tepidihabitantia; order CAYHGV01; family CAZWJY01; genus CAZWJY01. The sequence goes on along the minus strand of CAZWJY010000031.1, from coordinate 2,302 downwards.
GAGAATTCCCTGAAGGGAGATATACTATCCTCATCAAGCTCTTTACAGAAGAGGGTGAATTACTGGGAGAGGATAAAAGAAGTCAGGAGGTAAGGTATCCACAGATAAGGCTGATCTCTCCAGAAGATGGAGCTACAATAACTGAACCCAATCCTTTATTCCAGTGGAGCATCACAAGACCCATCTCTGGACTGGAATATAAACTGAGCATCTACGAGGTTATGCCCGGTCAGATACCTCAGGAAGCAACAGAAGCTGGTATGCCCTTATTCGAGCAGGGTGGAATAAAGGCTACTTCTCTCCGCTATCCAGTTGGTGCCAGAAACTTTGAACAGGGCAAAACCTACTGCTGGAATGTGGAGGCTCTCATCGGTGGCTACTCTATTGCCAAAAGCGAAAACTGGCTGTTCAATTTTGGTGGAGAGATCGCGGCTGAATCCTGCCAGTATTATCTTGATGAGAAGGGACGGATGTGGCACTCCCTTGGTGCGATGGGCGCGCGTAGAGTTCGGCACAAACCCTGCACATATGTTTTTACTAAAGATGGTAAAATGTATCACTCAGATGGGAAAAAGTGGAAGCCGGTAAAGGCTGATTCCTGCACATATATCTTAGCCATAAATGGTATGTACCACTTTAATGGCAAGACCTGGACAAAGGTGAGGATTAAAAAGAGCTTCTGCATTTTTGATAAAAAGATGGGTATGATGCACTACGACGGTGGCCAGAAATGGACAGAGGTTCCGAAAAGGAAATGTATCTATACCCTAACCGAAGACGGTCTGTATCACTGCGATGGTGAGCAATGGTTGGCAGAGCCCTTCAAAAAGTGCACCTATATCCTGGCGTATGAAGGTATGCCTTTTGCCACTATGTACCATTTTAATGGTAAGACTTGGAAACCGATATATAAGAAATGCTGCTGCATCTTAGCCAAGAATGGGATGTATCATTATGCGGGCAGAAAAGAAGGATGGGTGAGGGTTCCGGATTCTCTCTGTACCTATGCTTACACGGATAAAGGTATGTATCACTATGATGGCAAGAGATGGTCAGATACAACATTTCCAGAGTGCACCTATATCAAAGCTTATAACGGTATGTTTCATTCAAAAGGTAAAGGCAGATGGAAAAGAATAAAGGGCAAAAAGTGTGAGTGTTTACTGGCAGAAAATGGGATGTATCATTATGCGGGCAGAAAAGAAGGATGGGTGAAGGTTCCGCCGGATTCTTGTACCTACGCCTATGTCAAGCGTGAGAATAAGATGTATCATTTTGATGGTGAGAGATGGAAACCTGTAAAGGCTGAAAGATGCACCTATATCAAAGCCTATAACGGTATGTTCCACTTTAATGGTAGAAAATGGGTGGGGCCATTTACACCGCGTAAATGCATATATATCTTAGCCAAAAACGGTATGTTCCATTCTAAGGGTAAAGGAGAATGGGAGAGAGTAAAGGGTTATCGCTGTCAATGGATAAACACATACAACAGAGGTTGGTTGCACTGCGACGGCAGGAATTGGAACCCTCCCAAAGAATGTAACTATAGAGTTGAAGTAATAAGGGTCTCGCGGGCTAAAATTAGGGCAAGAATCTACCATTATGAAAGGGGCAGATGGGTTCAGATAGCACTAAAAGATATTCCCATAGGAAGACCGAAGAGATGCCCTCGTTGCACCTACTACTTTGAGCATGAGGCACCTAATGAGTACATCCTATACCACTGCGAAGAACCTGACCAGCCAAGGGAAATTGCGAGAGTTAAAATACCCAAGTAGGAACAAACCAGCGGTGGGTTAACTTATAGACTACAAAAGAAGCACTTATAAATGAATGTAAAATTTTGAGGATAATCTCATAGCAACTTATGTCCGTAGACCTGACCAAATACGAGATACTTGACACCTTATGCCTTCCTTTTGCCAAAAGGGATAGGATAGAGGATATAGACCCCAGGATTAGGGGGAAGGGAGGTGACCTCTCCTTTAAACAGGAGAAAGATTAGGGAAACCTTTGAATTGAATAAAGGGAATATTAGTAAGTCTGCGGAGTATTCAGGTATCTCCCGTATTCACTTTCATAGACTTTTAAAGAAATACCATATCGCCTCTAAGGAATTTATTTCTTAGCTAATGTAACATTTCAGTTACGCTATTTTAATAAACTGGAGGAAAGCTATGCAAAAACCTACTTTAAACTGTAACTATTTTGTTACATTAAGTGTAACATCCCTAAATTTTTCCCCTTCCTTCAAAATTCCAAAAATCTAAAGAATCCCCTTATAATTAAAGGGTTAGAG
>CAZWJY010000030.1:0-13616 GCA_964634335.1 uncultured bacterium | reverse complement strand
GTAAGTTTCTGTCTTTCTTCCTTAGTCATTGTGAGGGACAAAATCCCGAAGTCATCTCAGCTATTGTTGGTGAATATAAAATTACTATGCCTGTAATCGGCAAACTAAAATATATAGAGATGCCGGTGGGGGGTGCCTGCGGTCCGCAGACACCCCCATACCACCACCCCATTATGTTGGTGGTGGCTGAACCGGTGGCCTCATTATCAGAAGCAGACACTGGTCAGCACAGGACTCTATCAGACAGATTACATCATGTCCTGAGGACCAGGTGCAAGTCCTGGCCACCGCTCCTCCAGCATCTATCTCGAGTGGCTGGATGAGGAAGTTCATCTTATCTCACCCCCTTTCTGCCGCTGTAGCGGCTTTTCCTTTTATTCTTGATAAATATTGATAATGGTATCTAAGCATCTGGCGTAAGTTATATTTTGCAGGTCTGCAATCCCCTGACTTAAAGAGTTCTGCCCTATAAGGACACCCTCCCATACATACAGGCAAGAATTTACAACTCCTGCACTGAGGATACTGAAATACATCCCAGGATACCCATTTCAATAACACAGGCATATTGTAATCAACCCTTCCATCGTCCCTCAACTTGCCTACAGAATCTGCAGGGTTACCAATCTCAAGCCAGCACTTGTATAGATTTCCAGAGGGGTCAATAACTAAGCTATGGGGGCTGGTAGCTCCGCAAGCAGTAGGTCTCACCCTTGCTACCTTGGCTATGGGTAGACCATAATCCAATGCATACTTATAACCCTTAAGCTCTACATCAGAAAACTCCTTGGTATCTACACACTCAGAGGCAAAACCTGCACAGGTAGGGGTATCAGAGTGGGTATGCCCAAAGTATACAGTGACTCTATCCCTTGGAATTCCCTTCTTATTGAAGAGGTAATCAAATAATAGAGGGATAGCCTCCTCATTCTCCTTATCTATATTAACCCTTACTGCCACTGGAATATTTGCCTCCCCTAATAGTTTTATCCCCTCTACTATTACATCACAGGTTGGTCCTCCACCTCTTAAGGGTCGGCGAGCATCATGCACCTCAGGCGGTCCATCCAGAGTTACCTGCACAGATTCTAAGTGAAGAGACTTTATCGCCTCCATATTCTTCCTGTTTATCAAATATCCGTTGGTCACCAGATTACCAATATAGGAAAGCTTCTCCTCTCTGCATATCTCTAAGAATCTTCTACTCATAGATACCATAAGGTCCAATTCTAAGAGCGGCTCCCCACCATACCAGGTCACAATCAGTTGCTTTATAGCCTTACTCGCATCCTTTACAAGAGCAACAACCTTATCTGCAGTCTCCTTGGTCATTGACTCTCTACCCGGAGTTTCATAACAGTAAATGCATTGGAAGTTACATTTTGTAGTAGGAAGTATAGTAAGCTCAAGGACATTATTGGCAAACCTTCCTACCTTATCCCTATACCTGATAAACTCCAATTCATCAAAGTCTTCAGGGACTAAGAAAGCCCCTCTCTTTAAATCCCTGAGAAGCTCCTCAGGCAGACCATCTGGGGAGACCTCCTTCTTCTCCATCATCTCCTTCATCCTTTCAGCCACCTCAGGTGAGAGGGTAGCAAAACCACCTGTAAGGGCATTGAAGGCAAATATCACCCCATCCTCTTCAAAAAAGAAGTTGTATCTCGATGCCTTTAACTTCTCCATCTCATATTAATATATAGCAATTTTTGTGCCAAAAATAGGGAAAAATCGTCTAACTTGTTGTGTATCATAGCTCTCCTCTTATAACACCCCCTCTTAGGGGAGGGTCAGAAATGAGACATATTGGTCACAGTGAGACCTCTTATATCCCGTATTTTTTAATAAGTCTATGGAGATGGCGTCTGGTAATGGAGAGCCTCTCTGCCGCCTTGGTTATATTACCCCCTGTCTCCCTTAGAACTCTCATAATCCTCTCCTTCTCATACTCTCTCTTCTCCTCTACAAGAGACGGTCCCTTCTTCTCTTTTACCCTTGGGTCTAAATCCTCTAAGAAGATTTTGGGACCTGAGCAGAGGGCGACAGCCTTTTGCAAGACATTCTGAAGTTCTCTCACATTCCCTGGCCAGGGATAATCTAACAAGGCATCCATCACCTTAGGACCAAAACCCAATATATCCTTCCCCATCTCCTTACTATACTTCTTTAAAAAGAAGTGAGCCAAGAGAGGGATATCCTCCTTCCTCTCCCTTAAAGGGGGGATAAATATAGAGAAGGTCTCTATCCTGAAGTAAAGGTCTTGGCGGAATCTTTTAGTCTCTATTAAGGATTTCAAATCCTCATTAGTAGCAAATATTATTCTTATATTTGCTCTCCTAAACAGAGTCTCCCCTACTCTATGGAAGGTCTTCTTCTCTATGAGTTCTAAGATTTTTGCCTGAAGACTCATAGGTATACTTGCCACCTCATCCAAGAACAGGGTCCCTCCCATCGCCTCCTCCACCAACCCCTCCTTATCCCTTATTGCTCCTGTAAAGGACCCCCTTTTATATCCAAAGAATTCAGACTCAAACAGGGATTCAGGAATCCCACTACAATTTATAGTAAGGAAGGGTCTATTCCTCCTTTTACTCCTCAGGTGGACATACTGGGCTATGAGCCCCTTTCCCACACCTGTCTCCCCTTCCAATAATAGATTGGCATCGCTCTGAGCCATCTTCTCTGCCTCTTTAAGGATTCTATTCATAGCTTCTGACTTCCCTACTATGCACTCCTCTCCTATTTCAATCCTAAAACCCTGAGCTAATATCCTATCCTGAAACAGTTTATAGGCATAGGATTTGTCAATCAAAAGCCCAAGAAATTGAGTTGCAGTCTGGAGGAATTCTCTCTCTTCTGAGCAGAGGGGGCGAGGCTTATCAGGATTGCAAAGGTATAAGACCCCCAGGGTCTCCTCACCTGATAGAAGGGGTCCGCACCAGAAGGAGTTATCATAGATAGGCTCCTGGAGTAGAATCGCCTTATCTACTGTAGCCCGCATCCTTTTATCTATATCCTGGAGATTCTTCCTCTTAACATCAAGCCCTTTGGCAAGAGAGAGGTCACCTCCATAATAGAGAAACAGGAAACCCCTTTCCATCTTGACCGATTTAAGCAGAAAATAGATAACCTCATCAAAGAGACTCTCTCTATTTAAGCCCTCATTGATAAGGGAGAGGAAATCCCTCCAGACAGCCATAGGCTACTTTTTTACTCTACGGACCCTTGCTTTACTGGGAAAGGGGATAAAATTCAACTCCTCCTCTGTAAGGGATGGATTTATCTCCTCAAAATCTAAAAGGAATCGGAGATCTGAAGGCCAACCAGGCAACCTGAAACTGTCAGGTCTTAAAAAGCCTCCCCTTTTCTTAAACCCATAGTATAATACCTCCCCATTAGATTTCACAATTCTGAGCACAGCCCCTGTTCTCTTATCAATGAAGTATCTCTTCTGAGGGGAGAAGAATAAAACTAAACTATCGCCTTTGATATAACTACTCTCTGGCTTAGTGGAAGAGTCAGGAATCCCTAAGAAGACTTCATAGAAATCATTCCTGCCAAAGGATGGTCCCAGGACCCCTATCTTAGTAGAAACACTCTTAAGTCTTCCCAGCCTGGGGTCATAGGAGTATATGCTATCACCCTTACCTACAAAGACCTGAGTCAGGTCACCCCATTCAGTCAATACAAATCGGAACCTATCCTCAGTATAGGTAAGCTCAAAGCCATAAAGTTTCTCTCTATTATTTATCTTATTCTTCGCCTTTATTCTACCCCAGCTATGGTAGCTCCTTATCTTCTCCCTCTTCTCCATCATAGACCTATATATCTTCTCAGGTGAAAACCCAAAGGAGAAGAGGAGGAGGAGTCCTATCATCCCTTTCACTTTCCCTCCTCTTTTGAAAGCCTTTTTATAGCCTCCTTTGCTTCTTCGTAATTGGGATTTATCTCAAGAGCCTTTTTCCAGACAAAGAGGGCTTTATCAAATCTACCAAGGGCTTCAAAGGTGTGAGCCAGATTGGAATAGGCATCCAAGAATTTAGGATTCAGGGATATCGCCTTTAAAAAATAGAGGGCTGCCTTAGGAAGGTTCCCCTTTTGAGCCCATACCATACCTAAGTTATTCTTTGCTACAGGATTTGTGGGCTCTACCTTTTCTGCCTCTCTATAGATTTCTAAGGCTTTATCCAATAACCCTCTATGAAAATAGAGGGCGCCGAGTTTGAAATAACCTGTGAGATTACGAGGGTCCTCTCTTATAGCCCTCCTGTAAATCCTCTCTGCCCCTTCTATATCTCCTTTAAAGGTCTTTATATCTCCTAAGTGGGAGAGGGCTTCTCCCCTATATTCACCCAGCCTATAGGCATTCCTGAAGGCTTTATATGCCTCATCAAATCTGTTCTCTATCTTATAATAGACTCCAAGCTGATACCAGCACTCTCCAGGATAGTAGTTGAGTTCTATAGCCCTTGTATAGGTAGTCTCCCCCTCAGGCTTCTGTCCCAATTTGAGATAGGTATATCCCAGGGCAAGGATAACTCTGGGAAGGTCAGATAGATAGAGGGTATCAGGGCAGGCGGTCCAGAAGGCAGCAGATGCCACAACATTCATCCCTGCCTTAAGGTCGGCATTGCCTATCTGATAATGGATCCAGGGCTCTTTTATCCCTCCCCTATATGCCCATATATGTTCCCAGGCAGCATCTCTATAAGCACCCTTATAAAAGGGGGTGAAGTATAGATATTCACCGTTATAGTAGTGAGCAATGGGTCTTATATCCCTCTCCATCCCTTTAAAAAGGTTATGATAGAAGACCAATGCTACCACTCCTAATCCTAAGGGTATCCACCATAAAGGAACTCTTCCTGTAAACCTCCTTGCCAGACTGATTAGAAAGATTATCAGGAATATCAAAAGTCCGAAAAGCGGAGGCAGGATATAAAAGGTCCTCCCCGCACCTATCAGACTCAACCCAAAGGCTACACTTAAAAAACCTAAGAGTCCATTACTCAGACTCTTAGGTAGCCACCCCATCCTTATCCTTTTTAAACCAATCACTGTAATCAGGAGAAGTCCCCCTATCAAAAAGGTAGGGTACCCTAAGGAGAAGCTGTAAGATAGACCTAAGAGGGAGAGAATCCACCCAAAAGGGGAAGGGGTTACCCCACCACTTACAATAAGGAAGAGAGAGAGAAAAGTGGCAGGGATAATAAGGTACTCTATAGGGTTCCTGAAGAGAAACCTATAGCCCGGAGACACAAGGAGAAGCCCTAAGGTAAGCCCAAATAGTCCAAGCCCTGCATACCCTAAACCCTTAAAAGCCCCTCTTTTATAACTCTCGAGCCATTCCCTCCTCTCTCTATAAAGGAATATAAGTAAAAGTATAGTAAAGAGGAGGACAAAGACTAAACCATAACGGCGCTGGTCTGCAGAGATAAGCCCACCTGTTTTAAATACATAAAGGAAGGGGGGAAGTTTAGTCTCTACTGAACCTATCCCGGTAAGGAGATAAGCCATACCTATAGGAGCAAGTCCGGTAAGGGCTATACCTAAACCTGTAAGAAAGAGACTTAAAATTGTCCAGAGAATATTCCTTCTCTTTAAATAGACATAAAATGCTATAAGTAGACCACCAATCCATATCTCAAATCTCATCCCTGGGGTAGTAGCAAAACCTGGATAGGATGCCAAAGGGTTGATAAGATAAGAGATGAGTTTAGAAAACTGGAAGGTAAACTCTGGATAACCCAAGGAATATCCTCTTCCAAGAATCAACCCATCTATTATAGGGACGACCATAATAATGGGAGAGTAAGCAATGACTAATTTGGAGACATTCCGGATCTTCTCCTTAGTTACTGCAGATAGGAAGAGGACCCCTATTAAGAAGAAGGAGAGATAGTAGAATAAGAAATGGAAGAATATGGTCTCAAAGGCAAAGATGGGAATAGGGTCAAAGCCAATAAAATGTGCCCTCTCTAAGATACTCTCTAAGAAGCATCTGGCAAATAGAACTGAGAGAGCAAAAAGACCCCATTTCCAGAGAGGAGCTTCAAACCTCTCAATAGGGTTTACAAAGACCCTTTCTATCTTGGTTAAAAACCCAGAATCCCCTTTCATATTTTATGATAAGGTAAATCCCCTTAATGTCAAGAACCTTAATGTAGACTATCTTCAGACAGGAGTTACCGCATAATTATCAATTTCTCAACGGTTGTCTCTCTTCCTGCTTGAAGTCTCAGGAAATAGACCCCTGATGGGATTCTCCCATCCCATACGACTCGGTATCTTCCTGCTTCCCTCTCTCCCTTATCCAGTATCTTTAGAGGGATACCTGTTGAGGCATATACTGTCAGTTGCACAGGAAGCCTCTTGGGGATTTCATACTCTATAACCATCCTCCCAGCGATAGGATTTGGGGTTATGGGTTTAAGGAGAAATTTATAGCCTGTGGTTCTTTTCTCTCCTATCCCTGTCTTCTTCGCGGTAAAGTCTTGATCTTTCTCATCTGAGCCAAGGGGGGTATAAAAGAGCTTCTCTGGAGAGAAACTCCATATTGCACCAGCCTCAACCTTTGAAGGGGTGATTGTATAGTTTTCATCACAAGGGAGGTTATTGAATTCATAATACCCATCACTTGCTGTGGTATAGAGGTCTGATATGGGTCCTTTCAGTTCTACCTTCACCCCTTCTACCCCTGCACCTCCCTCATCCCTTATATGACCACTTATAGAGAGATACTGTCTATATTTGAGTGTCCTAAATTCTGAATTTGGCCAGAGTTTTGTAAGACCTGTAACATAGATATAACCCCCTTCAGGGTCTACCGATATATCCCAGGCGATATCATCATCCCCACTATTATAGAGCTTGGTCCATAGGAGTTCACCATCAGGGTTATATTTCCCTATTCTAAAGTTATACCTATTCTTATCCTTAGAGCATCCTGCTACATATATATATCCTGCTTTATTTACAGTTATCCCCAAAGCCTTATCCTCTTGACTGAAGTTATAGGTCTTGTCCCATAGCTTATCACCATTAGAGTTATACTTAACCAGCAAGAAGTCATAGTCTTTTGTCTTCTCTGTATATGCAACACCTGCTACATATACATTACCTGCATCATCACAAGCCACATCATAGGCATAGTCTTCATCATGTTGGGAATAGAGTTTAGTCCACTGCTCCCTACCTCGTTGGTCATATTTTATGATAAAGCACCTCTCTCCAGAATTACCTGTGATGTAGAGGTAGCCGCTCTTATCCATAGCTATTCCCCAACCATCCTCATTCTTTGATGTATTATAGGTCTTTTTCCAGAGTATATCTCCTGTTGGAGTAAGCTTAGCTGTGAGGCACTGCATAGTCACCCCATTATAATCTGACCCTGTTACATATATATTCCCCTGGTCATCAATAACTATATCTCTTGCATAATCAGGACCTGGAGGGTTTGGGATCTCCCACTTTCCTCTTACCTCCCCACTGGTAGCATAGCGGACAACTAAGTAGTGAGCGCTATCTCCTCCACAAACATACACATATCCATCAGGACCTATGGCTACACCATCAGCAAAGTCGTCTCCCTTATGAGAATCATAGAGCTTAACCCATTCTCTACTTCCCCTGGAGTTATACTTCACTATGCACCAGTCTTTATCTGTTCCATTATCATGATATCCTGCCACATAGATATATCCATCTCCACTGATAGCTATCCCCCGGGCTTCATCTGCCCTGGGTCCAGGGTCAAAGTATTCATCCCAGACCAGGTCAGGTGGTTTTGAGGCATAAGCCACAGTGAGAAGAGGGATAGCCAATAGAGAGAACATTCTCTTCATCTTTCCTCCTTTCATTTTATGATAGGGGATTTATATCTTTTGTCAAGGGTTATCTTTGACATACTTCACCTCATCCCCTATACTCAATCCTAAAACTTCTGAAGCCTTCCCCTCCCTTATGGAGAGTTCATAGTATCCAGAAGAGCCCAGGATAGCGAGCGGTCTCCCTTTCTCCACTTCCTCATAAGAGGATTTAATAGGAATCCTCTCCCCTTCTATCTCAAAGTATCCCTGCCCTTCTATCTTCTCAATATTGGTTATGAGATTACCAAAGCCATCTATATATATAATCTCCCCATAGATCTCTCCCCTTTCTCTTCTTGGAGATGGGAAGGGGAAGGAGACAAAATGGTTAAAAGGTTTTGCGAACTCCTCTATTTTTCTATTCTGAGATATCAACCCTGCAGCCACAGCAAAGATATCTCTTCCGTGGAAAGTGGAAGAGATATAACTGACAGGGAGCTTCTTTGGGATAATCTCATAGACTGAGGAGTTTTTATCATAAATATATGAGAAGACTCCATTATCAGGTCCTATAAAGATATGCCCTCTACTTTTCACAATAATTGGTCTTCGCTTTCCCCCTACTGTAGGGTCTACTACAACAAGATGGATAGTCCCCTTTGGGAAATAGGGATAACTGTTTTTCAAAATAAAGGCTGCTTCTCTGATACCAAAGGGTCTCACAGAGTGGGTAATGTCTATAAATTTCAGATTTGGATTATACTGAACCATCACCCCCTTCATCACCCCAGGATAGCCATCCCTCTCCCCAAAGTCGGTTATAAGGGTTATGATGGGCATCTCTTCTCTATCCTCTTTATAGAGAGAGCCCTACCACTCTCTCTATCCACCTCTACAACTACTCCGTTCAATCTCAAATCAGAGTTTGAGGGTTTAAATCTTATTGGGGTTCTATAGAGGAAGTGATTTATCACCTTATCCTTTTCCATCCCTATAACCGAATCAAACCCTCCCACCATACCTACATCTGTGATGTAGGCGGTAGTTCCACTTAGAATCTGCTCATCTGCTGTCTGGACATGGGTATGGGTTCCTATAATTGCTGATACCTGGGTGCAGAGGAACCACCCCATAGCCCTCTTTTCCGATGTAGCCTCTGCGTGAAAGTCCACAAAGATTATGGGCGTCTTCTCTCTGATATCGCTCAACACAGGCTTAACCCTCTGGAAGGGGCAGTCTACAACCTTTAAGAAAATCCTACCCAAGAGGTTTATAACCCCTATCTTCACACCCCCTTTATCAAATATCCCCACACCCTGTCCTGGAACACCAGGAGGATAGTTTAGGGGTCTCAAGAGCCTGGGCTCTATTTTTAAGGTCTCCCTTATCTCCCTCTTATCCAAGAAGTGGTCACCTGTTGTAAGGCAGTCTATACCCATAGAGAAGAGTTCCTCAGCCACCCTGGGGACTATCCCTAATCCACCCGCTGCATTCTCAGCGTTGGCGATGATAAAATCTATCCTCTCCTCCTTTATGAGTTGGGGGAGGAGTTTATGGAGGACCTTCCTTCCTGGTCTGCCACATATATCTCCCAGAAAGAGAACTCTAATGGGCATAGCCTACTGCTCTTGTCTCCCTTATCACCACCACCTTTATCTCCCCAGGGTATTTAAGTTCAGACTCTATCCTTGATGCTATCCTTATTGCCAGATCAGAGGCTTCCTCATCACTTATCTTATTTGGTTCTACAAGGACTCTAACCTCTCTTCCAGCCTGAATAGCGTAAGCCTTCTCTACTCCTGGAAATCCTGTAGCCAGGTTTTCCAACTCCTCAAGCCTCTTAATATAGGTCTCAAAGCTCTCTCTTCTTGCCCCTGGTCTTCCTCCTGAAATAGCATCTGCTACCAGCACTAAGAAGGAGTATGGGTTTGTTAAAGGGACCTCCTCATGGTGAGAGGCGATAGCATTCACTATCTCCTCAGACTCTCCATACCTCCTTGCCAGTTCTGCTCCCACCTTTGCATGGGGTCCTTCCATAGACTTATCTGCTGCCTTACCTATATCATGGAGGAGTCCTGCCCTCTTAGCTATCGCAGGGTCAAGGTCCAACTCTGCAGCCATATGAGCTGCAAGATAGGCAACCTCCTTAGAGTGCAGAAGGACATTCTGTCCATAACTTGTTCTATACTTCAATTTACCCAGGAGTTTTATAATCTCAGGATGCAGACCCACTATCCCCAATTCTAAGACCACTGCCTCCCCAGCCTCTTTAATAATATCATCCATCTCATATCTGGTCTTATTCACTATCTCCTCTATCCTTCCGGGATGGATTCTTCCATCTGATACCAGCCTCTCCATAGAGATTTTAGCTATCTCCCTCCTTATAGGGTCAAAGGCAGAGATGAGGATTACTCCTGGTGTATCATCAATAATCACTTCTGCACCTGTAAGGGTCTCAAAGGTTCTAATATTTCTCCCCTCTCTTCCTATAATCCTCCCTTTCATCTCATCAGAAGGGAGCATAACTGTAGAGACAGTAGTCTCTGCCCAGTGAGAGAGGTTACAGCGCTGGATAGCCTGAATTATAATCTCCCTTGCCTTCTTCTCTGCTTCGGTCTGAGCCCTCTCTCTTATCTCCTTCATTATTTTTGTAGCCTCAAGCCTTGCTTCAGATTCTAAGTTTTTCATAAGTTCTTTCTTAGCCTCTTCCTTAGAGAGCCCTGTAATTCTTAGAAGTCGTTGATTCTCCTCATTGATGAGCTGGTCGAGTCTCTCTGTCTTAGTCTTTATTATCCTCTCCTTTATCCCCAACTCCTTCTGCTTACGGAGCAGTTCCTCCTCCTTAGTAGATAGGAGGTGGTCCTTCTTGGAGAGGGAGAGTTCTCTTTCAGAGAGTCTTCTCTCAAGCTTTTGGAGTTCTTTACGTTGAGCAGCAGTCTCCTTCTCAAATCTAAGTTTCTCCTTATACCACTCCTCTTTTATCCTTAACTCCTGAGACTTCCTATGGCTCTCTACCTCCTTTTCCGCCTTCTCTATAATCTCCTTTGCCTTCTCCTGAGCAAGTCTAAGTCTTTTTCTCATAGTAAGGTAATTAAGGAAGAGACCGACCAAAAAACCACCCAAAGCCCCTAATAAAATTGAAAATATCCACATAAATACCCCCTTTCAGAAAAATCCCCGCCGGTGTCGTGTAGGTATAGGTCTCTGAACCCGAAAAACAGGTGGGTGTCTTCACGGGTGTTTCATGCCTTCCGTCTAAGCGGAGTACCAATCCGCACCCGTATCCGACTCCCTTATCTTGAGTGTTGGCTCAAGACTTTATTACCTATCACGGACACGGCAGGGAGCCTTATAATGCCGCATCCATCTTTTTAGAGAGCAATTCCAATTTCTCCTTTACCCACCTCTCCTTCTGGAGAAACTCATCCACAAAGTTTAAACATGCTAACACAGCTATCTTGGTTGTAGATGGGTGGGGATACAGTCTATATATCTCCTGCATCTTTTCATCCACCCTCTTAGCTATTTTAAGAAGATACTCCCCTTCTTTATCTGTCTTTATCTTATATTCAGTCCCAAAAATATTTACAGTCAAAGTCTCCATCAAAGCTCCCAGATATTCTACTCCACTTCCCCTATTTTGTCAATAATGAAGTTTATCCTTTTTAAGAGGTCCTCCCTTTCAGCCTTAAGATGGGCGTTCTCCTCTTCGAGCTGACTATTCCTCTCCCTTAAATATTTAAGGGACTCAAGGAGCTTATCTATCTTTTCTTCCAGCTTTGCAAACCCCTGTTCCATTATTCCTCCTTTCTATCTCCTCAACCTACCCTTCAGTTTATCTTCAACCTCTTTCACCATCTTAGAGATTAACTCCTCTACCTCCTCCTTCTTTAAAGTTCGCTCCTTTGATGATATGGTAAGCCTCACCCCAAGGCTTCTCTTCGCAGGAGGGAGGAGTTTACCCTCAAAGAGGTCAAAGAGTTCTACTTTCTCTAATAGATCACCTGATGCTTCCTTAATTACCCCTATCAATTCTGATGCCGGTATGGCTTTATCTATAATAAAAGCCAAGTCTCTCTTTACTGCTGGAAACTTAGAGATAGGGGTATATCTCCTATGCTCAGGGGTCAATTCTTTTATGACCTCATCCAAGTCTATCTCAAACCCATAGACAGGTATATTTATATCAAACTCATCACAGATAGACTCTCCTATCCTTCCCAACCATCCTATCTCCTTATCCCTCCAGCTTATTATGGATGAGGGCTGGGATAGGAATCTCTTTGCACCGGGAATGAATAGGGCTTCCCCTACCCTTAACCACTGGAAAAGCTCCTCTATCACACCCTTAAGGTCAAAGAAGTCTGAGAACCTCCTCCTATCCTTCCAGAACTCTGGATAGAAACTTCCGGAGATAAAACCTGCAAGATGGAGAGGTTCCTTTTTATCAGGGGTAAAGACCTTTCCCAACTCAAAGAGTTTGAGGTCTAAATTGCCCCTCCTATGATTCTGTCCGACCACTTCTAAACCCGGCAATAAGAGGTCTCTTCGCATATAAGAGAACCTCTGAGAGAGGGGGTTTAGGATTTTAAGGCTCCCACCATCCCGAAAGTTCGGGACAAAACTTAAAGTCTTTATCTCTGAAAATCCATACTCTATAAAAAACTCTTTAACCCTTTCTATCCTCTCAGAATATTCAGCCCTGGCACCAGCAGAGGGAGCATAAAAGGAGACCTTGGAGGGTATCTTGTCATAACCATAAAGCCTTGCTATCTCCTCTGTAATCTCAGCATCCCAGGATATATCCTGCCTAAAGGAAGGAACCTCTACCCTCCATCCTTTATTTTTGCTCCTAACCCTAAAACCTAAGGAGTTGAGTATTCTTCTTATCTCTCCTTTTTTAATCCTCACACCTAAAAGGGTCTGCATCCTCTCATAAGAGAGGTCTATCCTCTTAATTCTCCTCGGTCTATAATACTCTATATCATCTTGGGTAAGGGTTCCAGGGATAAGGGAGGATGCCTTTAAGGAAGCTATCTCAACAAGCTCTGGGTCTACTCCAGAGGAAAATCTCTGGGATGCCTCGGTATTCAAAGAGAGGTAAGAGGAAGCGTATCTTATAGGGATAGGGGAGAAGTGGGCACACTCCAGTAAAACCCTTTTCGTAGATGGCGTAACCTCTGTCTCTATCCCTCCCTCAACCCCGGCAATAGCGATGGGTCTCTTCTCATCGGCTATCACATATATCTTTGGATTCAATCTTCTTAAGACCCCATCAATAGTCTTTATCTCTTCTCCCTCTTTAGCCCATCTTGTTATTATCTTATTGCCTTCAAGTTTATCATAGTCAAAGGCGTGCAGGGGTTGACCCATCTCCAGCATTACATAGTTTGTAGCATCAACAATATTATTCACACTCCTTATCCCTAAATTAAAGAGCCTCCATTTTATCAGGAGAGGGGAAGAGTCTATCTTTACATTCGTAAGTAACCTGGCGATATATCTGGGATTTGCCTCTGGGTCAGAAACCCTGAGGGAGACAAAGTCCCTAATAGAAATCTCCCCTCTCTTTACTTTTGGCTTTGGTAATCTAAGCCTCCTCCCCGTGTATGCCGCTATCTCTCTTGCCACACCCATAATAGAGAGGAGGTCTCCCCTATTGGCAGGAACTTCAATATCCAATATCCAGTCCCTTAAATAGTCTGAGAGTCTCTCTCCAGGCTTCCACTCCTTAGGCAGAATAAGATAGGAGAAGCCTTCCAGTCCTATATCCTTCTCCCTCACCACCCTCCCTTCCTTAGAGAC
>CAZWJY010000029.1:0-13753 GCA_964634335.1 uncultured bacterium | reverse complement strand
AGCCCCTGTGAAATAAAAGATAACGCTTATGGGAGAATAGAACGAAAGGTATATTCTCCTCAAAATAATGTGAGACCAACTGCTATGCTCTATTTCACAGGGTTGAGCTCCTTTCAGTCGCTCTATGCTCTGCATTTGATGTCGCATACGCTCCATCCACGCTACGCATTACCGGACTTCGTCTCTCGCAATGACTGAGGAAGACATAGACCGAGCACGACAGTCTTCCGTAGGATAAGATAGAACTTGACAATTATGCTACGATTATTATCCTCTCCTATGTCTTATAGGAACTTTATTATAGTTGCTGGACTATCCTTCTTAGCCGACCAGCTTACCAAGCTATGGGTAGTCTCCCACCTCTATCCCTTTGATACTATAAAGGTTCTGGGAGATTTCTTAAGATTCTATCTCGTCTATAATACAAGAGGGGTCTTCGGTATATCGTTTGGAGGAGGTATCACCTACTATATCCTTCCGATAGTGGGTATCGGATTGATTATCTACTTTGCAAGAAAGATGAAACATCCTATCTACTCCATAGCCTTTGGGATGATTCTCGGCGGTGCTTTGGGAAATCTCCTGGATAGGATAAGGCTGGGAAAGGTGGTTGACTTTATAGATATGGGTATAGGAGATATCCGCTGGTATACCTATAATGTAGCAGATGCTCTCATTGTTATTGCTGTCTTCCTCCTATTTCTTGCAGAGTCCAAGAAGAGATAGATGTCCACATTCAGAGCACTGGCAGAACTTGGAGAAAGGTTGGAGAAGACAAAGAGTAGATTGAAACTTACTCAATATATGGCAGACTATATAAGGGGTTTAAACCCTGATGAAATCCCTGAGTTTATCTATTTAATCCTGGGTCAGATATTTCCTGAGAAGGCAAATATAAAACTCAATCTATCCTGGGGCGCGTTGAGGGATGTCTTAAATCTATATGGAGATAGATACAGGGCAGCCTTCTCTGAGGCAGAGGATGTGGGAGAGGGTGTAAAACGGCTGTATGAACTGAGAAAAGTTAAACCCTCTCTCCCTCCACTCCAGATTAGAGATGTCTATAAATCCCTAAGGGCTATCGCCTTGCTAAAGGGCAAGGGGTCAAGAGGAGAGAAGGAAAGGATTCTAAAAAACCTCTTCTCAAGATGCTCTGGAATAGAGGCTAAATACCTCTCAAAGATTGTAATTGGAGAGATGAGGCATGGAGTGAATGAGGGGATAGCCCAGGAGGCTATTGCAAGGGCTTTCTCTGTCCCCTCTGAGCTTATAAGAAAGGCTTTCCTGTTGAGGGGAGATCTGGGTGAGGTGGCTACCCTGGCAAAAGAGGGAAGGCTTTCAGATGTTAAATTAAAGCTCTTCAACCCCCTAAAGCCTATGCTCGCCCAAACTGCTAAGGATATCTCTGAGGCTTTTGAGATTTTAAAACAGAGGTTCGCCCTTGAATATAAATACGATGGAGCAAGGGTCCAGATTCATAAAGATAGGGAGAGGGTGAAGATATTCTCCAGAAGACTCACAGATATTACAGGAAGCCTTGAAGAGATTGCCCAGCTCGTAATGGATAATCTGAAAATAGAGAAAGGGGTGGTGGAGGGTGAAGTGGTCGCTGTAGATAAAAATAATCGCCCTCTGCCTTTCCAATACCTTATGCATAGACTTACAAGAAAGAGAAGACCACAACCATTATTGAGAGTCCAGCTCTATCTATTCGATTGCCTATTTCTGGAAAATGAGGTATTGCTTGATACCCCTTATGAAGAGAGAAGAGATATACTCTCTGAGATTAGAGGAGATATCCCTCTCTCCAAGCTAATAATACCAAAGGATATTGATGAAGCTGAAAGATTTCTAAAAGAGGCTATGGATAATGGACAGGAAGGAGTTATGGCAAAGTCTCTTGAAGGTAATTATACCTTGGGAGTCAGAGGGAAGTTGTGGTTGAAGATTAAACCTGTTATAACCCTTGACCTCGTTATCCTCGCTGCCGACTGGGGATATGGAAGGAGATATAGATGGCTCTCCAATTACCACTTAGGAGTATATGACAAAGGGAGATTCCTTGAGGTGGGTAAGACCTTTAAAGGCTTAAATGATAAGGAGTTTGAATATATCACCCAGAAACTGTTATCCCTTAAGATAGATGAGAGAGGGGGAACAGTATATACAAAACCTCAAATTGTTGTGGAGGTCGCCTTCAATGAAATTCAGAAAAGCCCCCATTATCCATCCGGTCTTGCCTTGAGATTTGCAAGAATTATAAGAATAAGGGAGGATAAGAGACCTGAAGAGGTTACAACTCTTGACCAGTTAAAAAATCTATATGAGCAGCAATTTTTGAAAAAGGGTAGAATATGAAAAATAAGATTTCAGAACTTCTGATACTTGTGATAAAGAAGCAGAGAGATAGAAAGATTTTGGGATATATAGATTGGGAGGAGTTTATAAATCAGGGGGCAAGGAATCAGATAATACCCCAAATCTATAGATACCTAAAACCCTATAAGGAGCTCGTCCCAAGCTCTATCTGGGATAGGCTCCATAAATTCCATCTCTATAATACTGCATCAAATCTTAAAAAGTCTCTTCTCCTCAAGGAGATTCTTAAGACATTCAATAATAAAAGGATAGACTTAATCCCCTTAAAAGGGTTATATCTCTCCAGGCATCTCTGGGGTGACTTCACCCAAAGAACAGGTTCTGACATTGATATTCTTATAAGGGAAGAAGATTGGGATAGGGCAAGAGATGCCTTGGAAGGGTTGGGTTATAGATTATCCTCCAAGAATTACTCAAGAGGGCTAATAAAAAGATTTATAAGGCATCTCGGTTTTTACAGAAGTGACCCACCCAGCTATGTAGAAGTTCACTGGAACTTCTTTGCCGCTCAAGAAAAGAGATTTGATATGTCTAAGATATGGGAGAGAGCAAAAGAGGATTCTCTATTTGGATATAAGATTCTTACCCTTGACCCATCAGACCTCTTGATATACTCATCCATAGCCATTGCCATTCATGGATATCTTGGATTAAAACTCTATCAAGACTTGTATGAAATCTTTAATAAACATAGGGATCAACTGGATTGGGATTACATAGTAAGGGAGGTTATAGAGAATAGACAGAGAACAAGAATATATTACTCTCTATTCTTCTCAAAGGAGATTCTTGGAATTCCTATACCTGACAGGGTCTTAAGATTACTATCCCCATCACCTATTCAGAAGAGGATTTTCAGCCTCCTTATAGATAAGAGAAAGATTCTATCCCCCTGGTCTCCCAATGATATCTCAGGCTATTATGACTTAGTAAGGTTAGCCACAATGGACCGTTTTACAGATGTTATAAAAACCCTATCCTCTCTCTCCCTCCTCCATTTAAAGGAGATAGAGAACAGGTATAAGGGGAGAAGGATATGGAGGAATATCTCATCAATTATTAAACAGAGATGAACCATAAAATTCCCTCTATCCTCTTGTATATGCTATCAAGTGGTCTACATTCTTTGGGTGGAATGCTAACTTATCCAGCCATTCACACATCAATTTCCATAAAACAGGATACTTCTCTTTACTCACTACTTTAAGACCCAGCTCCTTTGCCCTCTCTATGGTTATAGGGAACTCATGGGAGGGAAACTCCCAGACCAGTTTATGGGCTATCCTCTCTGCCTTTTTCTTAGGATAATGGGCACTTATTAAAATCTCCTGTAGGTACATCTCACCTGCCCTTTGTGCCTCTTCCAAGAGTCCGTATAAAACAGGGTCCAGTTTCTCTCTCACAAACTCCTTTGGATTCAATACCCCCCTCTTCTGATAATATTTTTCTGCAAGGGTGAGCCCTCTTTCCAATCTACTGGCAGATATTACACCGTAATTGGGGAGTTCTACTTGAGCATCAAAGGGTCCAAGATTGGAGGAGATATCCATAACTATCTCATCTGCTGCTACAGCTATTAGAGTTCCTGCACTCAATGCTTGATGAGGAACGAAAGCTTTTATAATCTTAAACCTCTTCCTCAAAATTCTTGCAATAGTATAGGCAGATGCACCACTCCCCCCTCTTGTCTCTATTAGGAGGTATAACTTCTCTGGCAAATCTCCCTTTTTCTCAAGTTGTCCCATCACCCATTCAACTCCCCAACTCTCCTCCTCAGATATAGCCATCTCCTCTACTCTCTCTTCAGTAGTCTCCATACCTGAGGGAGGGGGGAGGAATAAGGGGGCAACTATAGCCAGAAATACTCCGCCCTCTCTCTTTGATGCTCTCCGATACTTCAGTTCTCTCTCCTCCATCACAATCCCATATCTCTCATAAGGGGATACTTTCCTTTTACGCATCCCTTTCATTCTATCTTCTCCTTGCCATCCATATAAGGTCTTAAGGGTTCTGGAATCTTTATACTGCCATCCCTTTCCTGATTATTCTCAATCAAGGCTACAAAGGTTCTTGCAAAGGCGATACCTGAACCGTTAAGGATATGGGGATAATCTATTCTTCCATCCTTACGCCTTAACTTAGTATTATTCCTCCTTGCCTGGAAATCTTCACAATTGGATACAGAGGAGACCTCAAGCCATCTCCCCACACCTGCTGCCCAGACATCTATATCATAGGTCTTTGCAGACTGGAAAGCCATCTCCTTAGCTGAAAGGAGCTTGACCCTATAAGGAAGACCAAGGAGCTTAACAATCCTTATCGCATCCTTTAGTAGCTTCTCAAGTTCTGAATAGGACTCCTCTGGCAGTGTATACTTTACCAGCTCAACCTTATCAAACTGATGAACTCGTATCATCCCCCTCACATCCCTTCCATAAGAACCAGCCTCTCTGCGAAAACATGGGGTATAGGCTACATAGTATTTTGGTAAATCCTCCTCTTTAAGAATTTCATCCTGATGGAGATTAACAAGGAGGGTCTCAGCAGTAGGGATGAGGTATAAAGGGTCATCCTTACACTTATATACATCGGATATGAGATTAGGAAATTCACCCGCACCCCAGAAACACTCCTCTTTTGCAAGAATTGGTGGATAGACTTCTAAGTATCTATGTTCCCTTATATGGGTATCCAGGCAGAAATTTATAAGCGCTCTTGCCAGCCTTGCCCCCTCCCCTTTATAAACCACAAATCTTGAACCTGAGAGCTTGGAGGCGCTCTTAAAATCAAGAATCCCCAGAGCCTCACCCAAGTCCCAATGAGTAAGGGGTTTGAAATCGAACTGTGGTTTCTCTTCGGACTCATAGACTATCTCATCCTTATCCTGAACCGAAGGGTGAGGGATATTGGGAAGGCTTAAAAGTCTCTTCCTCAATTCTACCTCAATCTCTGAAAGCCCCCTCTCCAGTTCCTTCTCTTCCTTTTTCAGCTGGGATGCTCTATCCATCTTAATCCTACTACCAGACCTGGCGATTTCCCTGCTCAACTCCTTCCTCTTATGCCTTATCCCATCCAGCTCCTTTATCCTCTCTCTCCTCCTCTTATCCAGCTCTAAGATAGTATCCACAACCCTAACCTCTTCTCCTCTCCTCTTAAGCGATTCTTTAAGGAGTTCAGGATTTTCTCTAATAAGTTTAATATCAATCATAAGGTGATTCTATAAGTAAAAAGGGAGGAGTCAACCCTTTAATGGGTTGTATTCGACCAACTTCACCCTGTCATTGCGAGCCTGACAGTCCTCCCATTTCTATCTCCGAGAATAAAGCAGTTGCCCGATTTATCCGGCTATGAGTATCAGCTCTCTGGTTAATCTATACTCCCCCTCTACAAAGGGGTGGCTCTGAGATGTCATCCATATCTAACAGGGTCAACACAGTGAAGCAATCTCTAAGAGACTATCTGATAAGGGTAAGTCTTGAATCCCCATCCCTCTTTATTATCCTCCCTTCTAATCTCCGAAATGTTCAATTTAAAAGGTCTTCTTAAACTTAAAGGATGGAAAGGGGCATAAGACCTTGAAAAGAGAACTACCCCCTTGACAAAACCCGCATCATCACTATACTTTTGAGAAACTAAAAGGAAAGGAGGTGAGAGATATGACTAAAGCAGACCTCGTAGCCAAGATAGCCTCAAAGGCAGGGATAACAAAGAAGCAGGCTGGTATTGCCCTGGATACCTTTACTGAGACGGTTACCAAGGCTCTCAAACGGAAGGAGAGAGTTCCTTTGGTGGGCTTCGGAACCTTCTTTGTAAGGAAAGTCAAGGCAAGGACAGGCAGGAACCCCAGGACAGGTGCAACTATCAAGATCCCTGCTCGCCATCGTCCAGTCTTCAAACCGGGCAGAAACCTCAGAGAGAGCATAAAATAAGAGGCTAAAAGGGGAGGGGCTATGCCCCTCCCCTGCTTATAAAAAAGACCTTGCCCTTTAAGAGTATAGACTGGGATGGGAGATATTTAAAGATACTGGACCAGACAAAACTCCCAAATTCCAAGAGATATATTAAACTTATTACCTTAGAAGATATTTACAGGGCTATCAAGGAATTGAAGATAAGGGGTGCTCCCCTTATCGGTGTAACAGCAGCTTATGGATTGGCATCCCTCTCCTTTAATATGGAGAGGGACCAACTGAAAAGGGCTTTGAAGAGAATAGAATCGGCAAGACCCACAGCAGTAAATTTAAGTTGGGCTTTGAGGAGGATGGAGATGATTATAGAGAAGAACCCTGAAGACCTTCCCTACCTATTAGTAGAAGAAGCAGAGAGGATAGAAAAGGAGGAGGAGGAGTCCTGTAGAAGGATAGGTAAGTTCGGAGCAGAACTTATAAGGGATGGAGCAAGAGTCCTCACTTACTGTAATACAGGAAGGCTGGCTACCCCAGGAATAGGAACTGCCTTAGGTATAGTCTATACCGCAAAAGAGGAGGGTAAGAGGATTGAGGTCTATGTGTGTGAGACAAGACCTTTATTACAAGGGGCACGACTTACCGCCTTTGAATTGAAGGAAGAGGGTATACCCTTTACCTTAATTACAGACAATATGATAGCTACAGTGATGAATAAGATAGATGTAGTCCTTGTGGGAGCTGACAGGATTGCCAGGAATTATGATGTAGCAAATAAGATTGGAACCCATACCATAGCCATTGTGGCAAAACACTTTGGTGTCCCCTTTTATGTAGCCGCCCCTCTATCAACCTTCGATTCCTCAAAAGAGACAGGGAGCCAAATAGAGATTGAGTATAGAGATTCAAGAGAGGTAAGGGAGGTCTATGGAACCAAAATCTCTCCAGAAGGGATAGATGTCTTGAATCCCGCCTTTGATATTACTCCCAAGGAACTTATAACAGGAATAATCACTGAGGAAGGGATTATCAGACCTTGATTTTTTTAATAATACTCTTCTGTGAACTCGAATTCCCTCCCCTTCCTCAGCCATTAGAGATAGAGATAAGACCTATCCAGCCAGAGAGGATGAGGATACCCTTGGACAGTCTCTCTATCTCCTTTTATCTCCTGAACCCTTATGGAGGGCTTTTTCGGTTATCTAAGGGGACTAAAAGATATCTCTTCGATATAGATTTTGGAATCAACAATGGAGAAGACTACTCCTCTTATTCCCAGACCCATTTTGGAATCGGTGGAGGGAATATAACACCAAAGAGATGGTTTGGAGGCGATATGGATTATAAAAGGGAATCGAGAGATGGTCACACATTACAGCATCTAAAATTCTCCACCTCTCCCCTATTCTATTCCCTCTATGGAGATTTCTATCTCCACTCCGACCTTATACTCACAGACTCTCCTAACTACCGTTTTACCACCATCTCTGGCAGAGGGGTATGGGAATCTCCTGGCTATTGGGTTCTATCCTCCTCACCTCTCTATCAAGAGACTCACCCCTTCCTCCCCATCTCTCTATCCTTCAAAATATCTGCCCCTCCTCTATTCTTAAGACCAGAACTCTCCTACGAAATCTTTAACTCAAGACCCTCTCTCAGCACCAGGCTCATCTTTCTTAAAACCCCTGTCCTCTTCAATATGAGGCTCACCCTAAACAGGGAGAATCCCATACTCTTTGATACCCTTTATTCACCCCTTTCTGAATTAGGGGAGGAGATAGAATATCCTGTAGAGAGAATAGTCTTTCAGATAGGGGCAAGGGTTCGGTCTCTCCATCTCTCCTTTAGTAAAGGGAGTATCCAGTCCTTTCTCTTCTGGGATGATAAAGATAAGGACTCATTATTAGAACCCCATAATTTGAATACAACAAGAGAGGAGTGGAATCTATCGCATAACTTAGAGATTTCCTGTTTTAAGAATTATCTCTCTTTAACCTATAAAAAGTTCAATCCTATGCCTTCTATGGTAGCAGATGTGAATATCTTAGACTCCTTAATTTTTAAAAAGGAGAATCTCTCCTTAGGATTATCTTATAAGTATACTGGGAGACAGGGTATCCAGAATCATAGTATAGACCCCTATTATACCATTTCTCTATTCTCTGGATATAGGAGGGGAATAGTGTATCTCTATTTAGAAGTGGACAACCTCTTAGGAAAAAGGTATGAGGCTCTGCCTTACAGGTTTGATAAAGGGAGAAAATACTCTCTTGGGCTTGAGCTGGCAAAACATCTAAGATAGGACAAAATCCTTAATCTACTTTTTAATAATTTCTTCTGCAATTTCTACTGCATTTGTAGCAGCACCCCTGCGAAGGTTGTCTGCCACTATCCAGAGTCCGATGGCACCATCCTCCTCCCTTACCCTACCTACAAATACCTCATCCCTGTCTACCACATCTATAGGCATAGGATACTCTTTCCCTTTATAGAGGATAATCTTTGGTATGGATGAGAGAATATCCATTACCTCTTCTCTACTCACTCTCCTCTCAAACTCTACATTCACTGCCTCAGAGTGTCCAAAGAATACAGGGACTCTTACACAGGTTGCAGAAATCTTAAGTTCTGGGATACCCATAATCTTCCTTGTCTCATTTATTATCTTATTCTCCTCTGTAGAGTAGCCCTTTTTATCAAAACTGCCAATCTGGGGGATTACATTGCCACCAATAGGATAGGGGAATATATTCACATCCTCTTTTCTTATCTCCTCTCCCATTGCCAGCACCTCAAGCTGATACTTAAACTCCTCCAATGCCTCCCTTCCCATCCCTGATACAGACTGATAGGAACAGACCCAGACCCTTTTAATCTTTACTCTTCTATTCAAAGGGGCAAGGACCATTACAAGCTGGATAGTGGAGCAGTTAGGATTAGCAATAAGATTCTTGTGAGACTTTATAACCTCTGAGTTTACTCCTGGCACAACCAATGGCACCTCCTTATCCATTCTAAAGGCAGAGGAGTTATCAATAACTATACTCTCCCTTCTTG
The DNA here is from genome assembly GCA_964634335.1 of uncultured bacterium. Taxonomy (GTDB): domain Bacteria; phylum Hydrothermota; class Tepidihabitantia; order CAYHGV01; family CAZWJY01; genus CAZWJY01. The sequence continues at coordinate 4,412 of CAZWJY010000029.1, read as the reverse complement.
CCTTTGGAACGAACTCCCTACTTATCTCAGGGTCAGTAGCAAAGAAGGTAATATCAAGCCCTTTAAAAGAGTTCTCTTGCAAAGGCTCAACCTCATACTCTCTATCCTTAAAAACAATTCTCTTCCCTTCACTCTTTATAGAGGAGAATAGTCTAATCTCTTCTGTGGGGAAGTTCTTCTCCTCCAATACCCTTATAATCCTCTCTCCCACAAGACCTGTAGCCCCTACGACTCCGACTCTCATATCTTACCTCTAATGAATTTCGTAATCAAAAATCTCCCATCGCTTAATAGTAATATTTTCAGTGCCCAGACCACTATGATACTCATATTTCACCGGTCCTATTCCTGGTGCCATCCAGATTATATGTTTCCAATACTTTGACCAACTCGGCAGGTATTCAATACGAAAGCAGTCAGGAAAATTTTCACCTTTCACCTCCACATCTTCTTGAGCTTGCACCTCAGCCCAGACTGTATCATCTTCATCTGCCCAGTATACCCACTTCCTACCTTCTTCTAAGGGGAATAGAGCAAGAAGCACCCACTCCCCACCGCTCAGGTTCTCATAGGCAATAAGATAATCAGAGGTTTTATAGAGATAGACAAAGTTACCCTCAGTATACTCTTCAAATGGATTTTCCCCCTCACTTTCCACACGCCAGGCTTGTTCACCAGTTATAAGCTTAGCCGTATCTACCACATCGACCCTTAATGAATCAATAATAGAGCGGGTAGTATCCAGACCCGAAATTTTCAGTCTTATGACTTCATAATCCCAGCCATTACCGATAGAGATGGGATAATACTCCTTCTCCCCTATTAGAGAGCATCCCGCAATAAGGATAGAGGTAAAGAGGTAGAATAGCCTATGATACAGATTCATAATACCCCCTTTTTTTAAATCTTACAATGATTTTCAAATAAGTCAAGAAAGTGGAATGGCTATTGACATAGAGGTATGACTCCCTTGACCGCCGACATCCTATAGGAACAAAACATCCACACCTTTAATCCTTTCAAAATCCCTATCCATTGTAACCACTTTCAATCCACGGTATTTAGCTATACTGTATTGATAAGCATCATCAAAATCTAAATTCAGACTTTTCCTGACGTTTACAACTTCTCTATATAGTTCCATCGGCAACGAGAGAAGTTTAGTGTTAGGTATGATATCTTCAACAAATTTCTGAAAAAATGTCCTCTTTACCATATCTGAACAGGATTGCACCGATGGAGTGCAAAAAAATCTGTTATGTTGAGATTTCCGATATTGTTATCCAGAAACTTCTTACAGTCTTCCCTCTTATCCTGTTTCAGGAGTATTTCTAAAAATACATTCGTATCTACTAAAAACATTATCTCCACTCCAAAGCCTTGTGTTGTAGCTCAACAGAAGTGAATTTATCTCTTACCTCTGATAGTCCTCCTTCCCAGTCGAACTTGAATTTCTTTCTCACAGTTTCTCTATCTTGATATTTGCTTAACAGAAAGTCCACATACTCTAAAACCTTTCTCCTCAAATCTTCGGGAAGCTTTTGTATTTTCACCTCAATTTCCTTTTCCTGCATAAATTTTCACCCCCTTTTGTTATATTCATCTATTTCCATTTAAAGGAGATCGCCTATCTTGGTTATATCTGCAGTGCTGCGTTTTATACTGCCAATTTGGAGATATTAACGCAATATTGCATATGTACATACTTCTGGCTAAACCCTGCATTTTCTCTATCTCTCTCTTTTCGCCTCTCATACTTCAATTATATCTGCCCTTCCCACTATCTCTCAAGCCCTTTCGCCTGTTCTCTCCCCCTTTCCCTGCAAATTTATATCTTACCATACTCTGTATTATAAAAGAATTAGATTGCCTTGTCAAGGGGATTCCCTATGACGGTTGACATAGAGGTATCCCATTCTCGAAATTTATAAGATTTAGAAGAAATTGAAGGGGATGGAATGAAAGAGAACTTGGGATTGACAAAGAGATGGAGAATGGTATACTTTTGTAATGGAAGAGATTGTGTTGAATTTGATAAAAGGGATTCTTGAAGAAGCTGAGAAGAGAGGAATCTCAATGGGTAAAGTGAGACTTATAAAGCTTCTTTATCTGCTTGAGGTGGAGTATTATAGACTCTATCAGAAGAGATTGACTCCCCTCAAATGGCAGTTCTATTACTATGGACCTTATCCCTTGGAGATAGGGAAGATACTCGGCTCACCAGAATTGGAGGAAGAGGAGATAAATCTGCCAGAAGATAAGGTATTCCACAAACTGGGGATTATAGTAAAGGAGCCTCACAATAAATATGTAGAGCCAGAAATAGAGAGGTTGATAAGAAGAGTCATAGAAGAATGGGGTGGTTTAGACCTTAGATACCTTTTAGACTATGTCTATTTTGAAACAGAGCCTATGATAGGGGCAGAACCAGGAGATATTCTTGATTTCTCAAAGATTAAACCCTGGGAAGAGACCAGAATAAGGAAGATAAAAATAAAGAATAGAAAGAAATACGAAGAGTTGAGAAGAAAAGTTAAAGAGCACTTAGAAAATCTTCCTCCATTAGAGGAAATAAGATTTAAAATGGATAAAGTATTTTTAGAGGGTTTAAAAATCTGGAATGAGGATGCATCCCAGGTAAATATAAAAGGGAAAGTAGAAATAGAATGAGATGGCAGGAAGAGCCTCCGCAGATTTACTGATTCCACAATTTTATAAACTTTTGAATAAAGAGGACTCCTGGGCATATAAACCAGGGCAGTTATATCTTACCCATGTAGTATATCCCCAACCATATCCTACCATTCTGAAATTAGAGAAATATGACCCAAGAGATGAGACTAAATCCAGATTTTCTATTAAACGGTATTCAAGTGGAGATGAGAAACATTATCCTGTAAAGAGACTGAATTTACGAACCGATGAGATGTTCTATATCTATACTGGGAAAATAAGACCTGTTATCATCTTAGGATATGTGGAGAGCGAATGGTTTGAGACTATACAAAAAATATTGCTCTGTGCACCTGTATTCTCTTTTAAACCCAGACATTCTCAGGAATATATAATTAGGGCACAGGCTTTTGTTTACCCAAATCTTTTTTATCTCCCTGGAAGTCCTAAAGGATGTTATAAAGAATCTGCTATTCGCTTTGAACTAATTCAACCTATAATGAAAGGGTTCTTACAGCCCTATCTGAATTTAATAGATAAAAAGCCTGTATCTCTGACCAAAGAAGCATACCTGTTCTTATTGAATCACTTATCCAAATTTTTAGGTGGAGGACCTATAGATAAAAGAATAGAGAAGGATATTACAACCTACCAGGAGTTATTACTGGAATCAATATAATAAATTGAACATTTCCGCATTTTATGAAATTATAAAATTTATAACAAAAGGGTGGGTCTATACTCTTGATGAAGGTAAATCCTGAAATGGGAAGATTTCCATATTCATAAATTTAGAGGAAACGGGTATTAGAAATGTGTTTCTCCCTGAACAAAAATGAATTGCAACCATAACCGTCTCCCGCTAACCGCAAACCGCTGAAAAAAGCCAATAGCGAAAGGCGGAGAGCGGAAAAAGTATATCCAATTTCTGTATATCGCACGAGGTTCTCTTAGTGAACTGGATACTCAATTGAAAATCCCCTATCGTTTGGGATATCTAAGAGATAACCAGAAAGAGAAATTCCAGGAGATGCTTGATGAATTAAATGGTTTAATCAGTAAACTCTCTGGGCATTAAAGAATAAGAGCGAAGTTATTAAACAACTGCTCTCTAACCTTTTGAGAGAAAAGAAGAGGGAGCTAAGGAGGAGTTGCGATGTTAAAGTTGTAACGACAGGATTCCCTATGACCCATAGGGCGTATCCCTGTAAATCTGAGAGGCTCTCTCCATTCCAGACTCTTTGACTTTTGTCAAAAGTGTAAACTACCCCCCCAGAATTTCACTTTTACGAAAAAGTGAAAAATTAAATATGAAGACTTTCACATTTCATGAAATGTGAAAATGCTCTAATTTTAGAATTTGCCTTCTTATTCAGAATCAAGATTTGTTTTTATCAAAAGTGTAGACTAACTCTTATTGTATCGCTAATTTTGAAAGGTGAGCTTTCCTCATCCTGCCCTCAGTTCTCTTAGGAGCTGGCGGGTTTTCTCCCCTTCTGCTACTATGAGCTCGGCAATTTTTGCTGTCCTCTCATCAAGCTTCTTACCCAGCTCCCTTATAGCTCTTCCATTCTCAGCTATAGCTCTTCCATTCTCAGCTATAGCTCTTCCATTCTGAATAAGGAATTTGGTCAGGATGACTGATAAAAATACCCATATGACAGTCAAAATTATCTGAAATATCATCCACACTTCCTTCTCACACTCTTATTATAAAAAACTTATTGTCTCTGTCAAGT
>CAZWJY010000028.1:0-13999 GCA_964634335.1 uncultured bacterium | reverse complement strand
TCACCTCTGGATAGAAGGGGAGAAGGTATAGGAAGGGGGAGGAGAGGAGTTTTTCAAGAAGAGATGCCTCTCCTATCTTAAGGGTAATCTCTCTTCCAGGTTTTGGGAATAATACAACCTCTGCCTCTTTTATCCCTGCCTCCTTCTTAGCAATTTCAATGGCTTTGAGAAGTCCTCCTATCTCATCCACAAGCCCTATCTCCTTTGCCCTCTTACCACTCCATATCCTTCCCTGACCAAGGGAGTCTACTTTCTCTTCCTCTATATCCCTCCCTTCTGCTACCCTCTTTACAAACTTATCATATATCCATTTGAGTTCCTTTCTAAATACCTCCCTCTCCTCTTCGGTAAAGTGTCTGAAAAAGGAGAAGGCATCGGCATGCTCTCCTCTCTTGAGATAATCCCAGGATATGCCGAGTTTATCATAGAGTCCTTTGAGGACAGGCTTTATCCCCAGAACCCCTATGGAACCTGTTATGGTGAAGTTATCTGCAAGGATTTTCTTTGCAAGGCAGGAGATATAATATCCTCCAGAGGCTGCAACATTTCCCATAGAGACTATCACAGGTTTTCTCCTATTCAGTTTTGATAGAGACCTGGCAATTATCTCAGAGGCAAGGGCAGAGCCACCTGGAGAGTTCACCCTGAACACAACAGCCTTTATGGACTTATCCCTTTCTAAGGATTGGAATATCTTGGAGATGGTTTCAGAGCCTATATACTTTCCTCCTATAATAGGGGTAGGGTCGTAACCGCTCTCACCAGTCACAACCCCTCCCTCCCCTATTACCAGGGCTATTCTCGGTTTTTCATTCCTCCACCTTCTCTCTATCTCCCTCTTCTTCAGAAATCCATCTATACCTGTCTTCCTTACCTTTTTGTGGGTGAGCCTTTCTATCGCCTCCTCAAGTTCAAAGCCATAGGCAAGGGTATCTACAAGTCCAATCTTTCTGGCATCCTCGGCATTGAAGAATCCCCCCTTATCTATAAGTCTCATAAGGCTATCCTTGTCCATCCCTCTTGCCTCTGCTATCTCTTCAATCAGTGGATAATAGATATCATCCAGGAGCCGATTGGTCTGCTCCCTATCATACTCTGACATCTCTCTTCTTGTAAAGGGCTCCACAGCAGACTTGTATTTCCCTATATGTTCTGCATCCACTTCTATCCCCAGCTTCTTATTTAATAGGTCCTTAAAATATATCTTCGCTATCCATATTCCCGGTATCACTACATCTCCAAGGGGTTCAAGGATGATATAGTCTGCCAGAGAGGCTATATAGTAGTCTGAGAATCCAAGATAAGGGGCATATAGGATGATGCTTTTCCCAGAATTTTTAATATCCAGGAGAAGGGAGTGGAGTTCCTCTTTCTGGGCAATCCCCATAGAGTAGTTCTTCAGGTGAATTATCAATCCTTTGGCATCTTTTCTCTCCTTTATCTTCTCCAGTTTTGAGATAAGGTTATAGAATTTAGGTCTCCTCTGCCTGAAGAGTTTAAAAAACCCCTTCTCATCCATTTCAGGATAGGAGCCAGACAGGGTAAGCTCTACCCATCTCTCCTTCCTCCTTGTTAAAAATGTGGGGTATCTCTCCTTAGAGAGGAGTCCGGAGAGGCTCTTGTCACTATCCCCTGAAAATTTCAGGTGTCCTATGGAGAGTTCAAGTCCAAACTTTACTTTTCTCTCTTTTCCTCTACTTATAGAGAGGAGGAGTCCATCTAAGGGTTCTATCCCCATACCATAGGAATAGTCCTCTACGCTATCCTTATAGGTGATATCAAAGAAGGTGGTGAGACGGTCTGTAAATGGTCTTATCCCTATCCCTCCCCTTATCTCTGGAGACTTCTCAAGAGTGGAGGAGACCCCTAAGGAGAGGAACCTCTTTGGTCTCATTATAAGACCGAGTTTATAAGGCTTCCAGGTAAAGGAGTTGTGGCTAAAACCAAAGTATAGCCCTTTGACTATTTCACCCCCTGAGGATAATTCATAGGCTATGGAGTCCTTATCCTTTATAAATCCAAACCCCATACCATAGAGGGATATACCAAAGGTATTGGAGGTATCTCTATTGTAGAATAGCTCAAACCCCTCATTTATTCCCAGACCTGCGGGGTTCAGGAAAAGGGAAGAGGTTCTCTCAGAAAGGGCTACAGATTGGTTTTGAAAAAAGGTTATGTTGAATAATAGAAGGATATATAACATTTCACCCCCTCTTAAAATACTAACCCCTCTTAAAGAAAAGTCAATCCTGAAATATACTGGTTTGAGAATCATCCAGATTATTTAACTAAACCTTGACATCTAAGGAGACTTGGACTATTTTTGAATAAAAGGAGAAAGGGTAGTACTCTTTATGAAGGGTGGGCTGCTTCTAATATTTCTACTGGCTTCTTTAAATGCTAAGGATTGGATAGGGAGTGGAAGTTTAACTCTCACTTTCTTTGATGTAAAAGAGTGGAATACTCTCTTTGAGAGACATAATATAAGGCAGTTCTCTACTCCCCAGAAGTTTTGGGGTTCCGGGTTTGCAAGATTTAAAAAGGGGTTGGCTCCTGCAATATGGATGTTTCACGATATAGACTGGATAAGAACCGATAGCTTGGAGATATGGATGGACTATACTACAGGTTTCTGGGAAGAGAGGTATTCCTTGCCCATTACTCAGAGTCTAATCCCTTTTCTCTCCTTAGGTTTTGGAGGATACTACTGGAGGTTTGATTTCATACCTACCTCCCTATCAGAAGTAGACTTTGATTCACTTCTTACAGGAGCAAGTGCCAGAAGGACATCCAGTATATTAGATATGGGAATTTCTCTATCTATAGGGAGTGGTTTTTGCTTTATTATTCCTTTTAAGAAATACTTTGTGGGATTGGGTGTAAAAGGGGGATATCTCTTCTCTCCTCTTCATACAGATTGGAGATTGAGGGATGGCAAACCTCTTAGAGGAGCACCTGAGTTAGGATTGAATAGTCCTTATCTCTCCCTTGGATTTGTCTTTGGGAGAAGGGAGATAGGAAAGGAATAGGAGTTAGGGTTGTGTCCATATAATCTATTTAAAGCTATGCTCCTTACCAGGGAATAACCCCTTTTTCACTTCTTCCTTATACTTTTCAACCGCATCCCTTATTATCCTTCCTATCTCAGTATACCTTTTAACAAATTTTGGTTTAAACTCCTCAAATAGTCCGATGAGGTCGTGGAGGACGAGAATTTGACCATCACAATGAGGTCCTGCCCCTATTCCGATAGTAGGGATGCGTAGGGATTCTGTTATCTCTTTTGCAAGGTCTTGAGGAATCTTCTCTAATACGATAGAAAAGCATCCAGCAGATTCGAGCCTTTTTGCATCCTCAAGAATTTTCTCCCTTTCATTCGCTGTTCGCCCTCTAACTCCATATCCACCAAATTGATGGATAGACTGGGGTGTAAGACCAAGGTGTCCCATTACAGGGATGCCAATACTCACCAGTTTTTTAACAGTAGCCAAGACAGGTTCTCCCCCTTCTATCTTCACTGCCTCTGCCCCTGCCTTTAAAAATCTCCCTGCATTCCTTATCGCCTCTTCTAAGGAGACCTGATAGGATAGGAAGGGCATATCACCAACAATGAGCGCCCTCTTCACCCCCCTTGCGACAGCCCTTGTGAGGAATAGAATCTCCTCCATAGATAATGGGAGAGTGTTAGAATAACCATAAATGACATTGGCAGCAGAGTCTCCAATGAGAATTACATCTACTTCTGCTTCATCCAGAATTCTGGCAGTGGGGAAATCATAGGCAGTAAGGGCAACGATCTTCTCTCCCTTCTCTTTCATCCTCTTAAGGGAGAGAGTAGTGACCTTATCCATAGGAGTAGAACCTCTTCTCTGAAGAGGTAGAGAGAATCTCCTTCATAAGGGCATCAAAATGAGTAGAATTATTGATAAAGTCCATACCTTCTGGATTGACTATCAAAAGAGCTGAGGAGTTATATTGAAAGAAGAATCTATTATAAGCATCACAAAGGGCTTTAAGATATTCTAAAGAGATTTCCCTCTCCCAGGGTCTTTTTGAGTTCTGGACTCTTTTATAGAGAATCTCAGGCTTTGTCTGGAGATAGACAACAAGGTCAGGGGCTATGATATCCCTTTTTAAAAAATTGTATATCTTCTCATAAAGGAGGAGCTCGTTCTCATCAAGATTTAGATAAGCATAGACCCTATCCCTTTCAAAAAAGAAATCCGTGACTATCTTATCCTTGAAGAGGTCTCCCTGGGCAATCATCCTCTCCTTCTGATGACGCTGGAAGAGGAAGAAGAGTTGAGTCTGGAAGGCATACCCACGCATCTCCTTATAGAAATTCTCTATAAAGGGGTTATCTTCAATCCTTTCCAAGACAGGTTCTCCTTTTATCCTCTCTGCTATCTTTATAGCCAGAGCAGTCTTCCCAGCCCCTATGGGTCCTTCCACAGCTATCCTGTTTAAGACCTTTCCCAAACCTCTACCCCCTTGGTATCTATCCCTCTCAGAAGCTCTCTTATCGATTTTTTAAATACTGGATGGATAAGATTCGGAGCTATCTGTGAGAGGGGAAGAAGCACAAAGGCTCTTTTATGGAGTTTGGGATGAGGGATTTTAAGTCTCGGTTTATCTATTACTAAATCATCATAAAACAGGATATCAAGGTCTATTACTCTTGGACCATTGGGGAAAGTAGGTCTCCTCCCCACTTCTCTCTCTATCTCCTTCAAAGTGTCAAGGCAGGATTTAGGGGAGGTCTCTCCTTTTACATAAAGGACAAGGTTTAAAAATTTTGGCTGACTCTCATATCCTACAGGTTCAGTCTGGTAGATGGGAGAGGATTTGACTATCTTAAACCCTTTCTCTTTTAATAGACTTATCGCCCTTGCTATATTCTCTTCTCTTGGTTCAATATTTGACCCTACTCCTAAGAAGATAGAAGGCATAGGGGAGTTTAACTCAGGAATGGAAGAGTGTCAAGCTTATAACTTCTTAAAAGGATTGCGATGTAAACAATAATTCTCTTATCTCCCTCCAGAGATCCTTACCCCTTCAATCCTTATAGTAGGAAGGATGAGTCCTGGCTCTTCCCTGTAGTCAGAGGATATATCTGTGATATTCTGGAGTAGATGGAATATGGTAGTTCCCAGCATAGTATTCTTTATCGGATAAGCGAGTTCTCCATTCTCTATTTTGTATCCAAAGTCTATGGTGGTTGATATATCTCCATTGGGATTGGGACGGAAACTTCCCCAGAAGATGTATATCCCCTCTTTGGTATCAGCTATAATCTCCTCACCTTTCCTTTTCCCCAGGGAGGGGATTATGTTGCTGGGTGCGATATATACCCTGGTTCTATAATCCCTGCGTATGGCATGACCTGTATTCTCTTCTTTTGCCTTCGCAGATGTATAGGAGTTATGGAGATAGGTTTGGATAATGCCATCTTTATAAAGAAGGAGTCTCTTCCTCGGTGTCCCTTCTGCATCTACTCTGCTTGAGAATATTCCACCAGGAATAAGGGGGTCATCGGTTAGAGTAATTACCCCATTCCCTATCTTCTTCCCCTTCTTTCCTACAAAGGGAGACCTCTGCCGTTGTATATCCTCAGCATTTAAACATCCACCAAAGGCTCTTAAGAAGGAATATGTAGCCAAGGGACCAAGAATAATAGGGAGGGTTTTTGTCTCTACCTTTCGGGCATTCAGGAAACTCTCTGCCTTCTTAGTAGTCTCTTTAAGGAGTCCATCTATCTTAAAATCCTTCAATTGCCGAGCCTGTTTAAAGTCATAGAAGGAGCCCACATTATCTCCTGGTTCTCTTATTATACAGGAGCCACCAAGATAGATAAAGGTCTTCTTATATCCCAGAGATACCCCTTGAGAATTTGAAAGATAGATATCTACTGAGGAGGCTTCTACCTCTCCATCTATAATTACATCCTCTCTTACGCCCTTAGCCTCTTCTATTACCCTTTTTGCAATCTCTACAAGTTCTTCAGACTCCATCTGAGCAATCCTTTCATCGTAGAGACCTGATACCTCAGGATACGGTTCTGGAGAAGGGAGTCCTCTAAAGTCAGGGTCCTTCTCAACTCTCCTTGCCATCGCTACTGCATCATCTACCATCCCTTCTATTTCTCCATCCAGCCCCATCCTGCTGCAGAAACCCATACCCCCTTTGATAAAAGTCCTTAAAGCTATTCCGTCATCCCTTTTTGCATCTGTGGCTTTAATCCCTTGCTTCTCTATCTTCACAGAAAGGGCTCTCTCCTTAGAGATATAAACCTCAGCAAACTCTGCCCCTTTATCCTTAGCAAGCTTACACATCCTCTCTGCCAGTTCTCTCATCTCAAACCTCCCACTACCATCTCCTTCACCCTTACAAATGGTCCTCCATTATCAACAGGGACTGCCTGCCCATCCTTACCGCAGGTCCCTGGTTCCTTAATATTAAAATCCTTACTCACACCATCTATATTCATAAGGGTCTCCAAGGTCATCCCTGATATCCTCACATCCCTTAAGGGTTCTCTCAATTCCCCATTTCTAATCATCCAGGCTCTCCGGGCAGAGCAGGTATACTGTCCCCTTTCTGGGTATACATAACCTCCTCCGAACCCCTGGACATATACCCCTTCATCTATATCTCTTAGTAGTTCTTCAAAGGTGAGTTCTCCTGGGGCTATATAGGTATTACTCATCCTTACTATCGGGCGGTGCTGATGGTCCTGAGCCCTTCCATTGCCTGTAGGCTTTACCCCTTGCTTGGATGCGGTCTCTAAGTTATGCATAAAACCCTTGAGTATCCCATTTTCTACAAGGATTGTGCGTTGACCAGGCACCCCCTCTGAATCATAGAGATAGTAGCCATGGGTATTCTCAAGGGTGGCATCGTCAATGATAGTAACCAATGGAGATGCTATCCTCTGCCCAAGCTTCCCTTTAAGGATAGAACCTCCACTCTGAACCAGGTCAGCCTCTGCATTATGTCCAAATGCCTCATGGGCAAAGAGTCCAACGATGCTATTGTCCACAACAACAGGGAATTTACCAGCCTTTGCAGGTTCTGCTTTTAAAAGTTCAACAGCATCCTTAGCTGCCCTTATGCCAAAGTCTTCGCTTTTAAGCTCTTCTATCACCTCAAATCCTCCCACTCTACCTGCAAAACTGAATCCCTGCTGTCTTACATTACCTTCCTTTGCGACCACAAAGGCAAGGGTCTTGGTTCTGGTAATCTCATTCTCCAAGAATGTCCCAAAGGTATTGCAGACTATCTCCTTCTGATATTCATCCGTATATAGAAACCGAGTATTTACCAGTCTATTATCCACTCCTCTGGCATCTCTCTCATACTTCATAACTCTCTTTATCTTCTCTTCAATAGGAACCCCTCTTGGGTCTATCTTAGGTCTCACACTTACCTTATCTACAACAGGTTCTATCTTTGCCACTTCTCCGATAGTATCTAAGTAATTCCTACTCGCCTTAGCCATCCCTATAGCCTCGTCCAAGCACCTGTTCAGCTGGTATTCATCTATACTATTAGTGCTGGCAAAACCCCAGGCTCCTTCAAGCAGTATCCTCACCCCTGTTCCAAAGGTTATATTCTTTAATACCTTATTGACCCTTCCATCCTCCATTTCTATAGTAGTTACCTCCTTTTCTACTACTCTAATATCAGCAAAACTAACACCTCTCCTCTTTGCCTCATCTCTTATTCTAAAGAGCAAACCCTGCATTCTACCTCCTTTTAAGATTTTAACAGCTTTTGGTCTAAAGTCAACACAAGAGTGATTCCCCCTTTACATCCCTAAATATTTGTATATTATTCTTTATGGAGAAGATAAAGGTATTTAACCCTTATGATAACTCCATAGTAGGAGAGGTAGAGAAGAGTGAGATAGGAGAGATAGAGGAGGTCTTCAGAAGGGCTGAGAAGGGTCTTATGGTTTTAAAAGAAATCCCCCCATATTCCCGTTCAGAGATTTTGTATAAGGCTGCAAACTATATAAGAGAACATAAGGAGGAGTTTGCCAGAACTCTTGTTAGAGAGGTGGGGAAGACGATAAGAGAGGCAAGGGGGGAGGTGGATAGGGCAATCCAGACCCTCACCCTTTCAGCAGAAGAAGGGAAGAGAATCTGTGGAGAGACTGTCCCCTTTGACTCAGCACCAACAGGGGGTAAAAAGATAGGCTACTATAAGAGAGTCCCCATAGGTATAGTTCTCGCTATCACCCCTTTCAATTTCCCTTTAAACCTGGTGTGTCATAAGATAGGACCGGCTATTGCTGCAGGCTGCTCTGTAATATTAAAACCTGCTACAAAGACCCCCCTTTCTGCCCTTAATCTCAGGAAAGCCCTCTATTCCTCAGGACTTCCCCAGGAAGTCCTCTCCATAGTCATCGGCTCTGGTGAGGAGATTGGAGATATCCTTGTGAAGGATAAGAGACCAAGAATGATAACCTTCACAGGCTCTAAGGATGTAGGGATGAGGATAGCTGAAAGGGCGGGTATGAAGAGATTGACCCTTGAGCTTGGTTCTAACTCTGCCTGTATAATCTTCAAGGATGCAGACCTTAAAAGGGCTGCTCAGAAGATAAGGAGAGGAGGGTTTTCTTTAGCAGGGCAGGTCTGTATCTCTGTGCAGAGGGTATATGTGGAGGAGAGTATCTTTAAAGATTTTCTGGATATCTTTGTCTCAGAGGTTGAGTCTATAAAGGTGGGTGACCCTGGCTTGGAGACTACAGATATGGGTCCTATGATTTCTCCATCTGCAGTAGAAAGGGTTATGAAATGGATAGAGGAGGCAGAAGGGGTTGGGGGAAGAGTAGTAACTGGTGGAGAGAGGGATGGTAATTTCCTTCTCCCTACAGTCATTGTAGATGTTTCTGAGAAGGCAAAACTCATTCAGAGAGAAGCCTTTGCACCCTTAGTAGTAGTCAATAGATTTAAAGAGATAGGGGAGGCGATAGAGAAGGTGAATGGGACTGAATATGGCTTACAGGCAGGGGTGTTCACAAAGGATATAGATAAAGCCCTAAGGTGTGCAGAGGAGATTGAATGTGGTGGAGTGCTCATAAATGAGATACCTACATTTAGAGTAGACCTTATGCCCTACGGAGGAATGAAAGGTTCTGGGATAGGAAGGGAGGGACCAAAATTTACCATAGAGGAGATGACAGAACCAAAACTTATACTCTTTGACTACTCCTAAACTGCCCTATAAGACCTCTCTATATGGAAGTTCCTTTCCCGACTCCTCAAAGCTATCAAGACCTTCATAAAATAGTTGAAAGGAGGTCATAAGGAGAATGAGTCCATTTTCTATAATTTTTCCTCCCCTGTTCCAGTTATAACCGTCCTCCCTGGTAAGGGATTCTAAAAGGAAGAAAGGAAGGAAGACTTCATCAGGCATTACCTGGTAGAGGTCAGAGATTGTCCATTCTTCAGAATTTTGAAAACCCACAAATTCCTTTAAATGGTCTATAACTATATTAAAGAGGAGATATGAAAGCTCTTGAAATTTTCTGTGATTCAAGTAATTCAGAGCAATATCTGAAATTCTCTTGGCAGATTTTTTCTCCTCCTGGTCTATACTCTCATCTTCCTCAGCTATTTCTCTAAACATCTTTAGTCTTTTGCGAACCTCCTCTCTTCCTCCTCTTTTCATAATATCCTCAAATACAACCCAACCGTTTATCTTTTTCAATGTTCTCTTTATAGCATTCAATTGGGTTCTTGGGTTATCACCGTGAAGGATAGTATAGATATCCCCTGCCATTCTTTCTTCTCTCATTTATGAGATAAAGTTTAGTCTGTTGTATATCTTTCTTGTAAGTTCTACATCCTCCATACAGTATCTATATATCTCCTCAAGTTTTCCTTGCTTATAGAACTCATAGACCTTACTCCCATTTAATGTCCCCTTTGATGAAGGAAGCCCCAGGATTTTTGCCAGTCTATCTAAGCTTATCATCTTCTCTCTTGTATCCCATTTCCTCCACTCTTGCATCGTATCATAAACAGGGCTACTGCGGTATCTGGCAAAAGGTATCTCTTTTGTAGGTTTTATTTTATGGATGACCGACCTTTTGAATATAAATTTTAGGTCAAAATCTAAGATATTGTGTCCTATAAAGAGGTCTACATCCTTTGCTATCTCCCAGAACTCTTTTAAGATATCAGGCTCGTCTCCTTTAATTATCCCCCTCTTCACTTCTATAGGTATCTCCTTTATATAGGCTATGCAGAGGATTCTTCCAAGGTCTCCATTCAGGGAAGTGTTCAAATATTTCTTCTCTATCCTCTCCTCCCATTTCTGGATATTTTCAGGGTCTAAGTTTTCGGGCTGAATCTCCTTAGCCAGTTCATCTTTAAAGGACTCAGGGGCAGGGATAGTCTCAATATCTAAGAAGAGCTTTGTCATCTTCCTTTACTACATATATGTTCATAAGCACAATGGGCACACTTATAATCGTTAGGCTTTGGTGTATAATCCTGAGCTCTAATACCCATAGATACTTCCTCTATAAGCTTGATGGCTCTTTCCATATCCTTCTCAGTCTTTTCTGTCTCTCCCTTTATTCCAGACTCAAGGAAATAGAGTTCAACCTTATCAGGCAGTCTCTTATATATTTCTCTATATGCCAGTGAGTATATAGATAGCTGAATACTCCTCTTTGTCTCTTTATCAGCCTCCTCTTTTGTTTTTACCTCTGAAGATTTGTAGTCTAAAATCCTAACTTCTCCATCATACTCATCTATCCTGTCCCATCTCCCTCTGACTCTGGTATTTCCTAATTGAAAGTTAAACTCCTTCTCTACATAAGTAGGGAGTCTCTCATTCTCTGCCCTCTCATAGAAACTTTTGAGCACCTCCTTCCCTTTCTCAAATCTTATCCTTTCATGTTCTGGAGAGAGGAAACCTTCGCTTACCCATGCCTCCTCAAAGAACCTTAGGAGGTCATCCAAGGAGACCTTATAGCCCCTCAATCTCTCTTTAAAATATCTCTGGATAGCGCTATGGAGGGCAGCACCATAGACAACCGCATGGTGCCGCATTACAGGGAGATGGAGGATATGGACATACTTATATTTTAAAGGACAGGTGAGGTAGTCATCTATCTGCCAATAGCTGAGATATAAGAGTTGGGAAGGCGGGATATAGGGAGACTTAGGCTCTGTTATAATCTTTGGTCTATTCCTCTTGATAATCTCAAGGCTGGATGATTTATAAGGGGTAATCTGGGATGGGGAGAGGTCTAATGCTTCTGCTACAAAAGGGCTGAGTCTCCTCTGTCTCTTTCCTCCATAATCTTCAGCTGAGGTGAGGTAGAGTTCTTCCTTTGCTCTTGTCATCCCTACATAGAAGAGGCGGCGTTCCTCCTGATAGTGATAGTCCCCTGATGGAAGGATATCCTTAACTAATGCCTCTGGAAGGGGGACCTCTTCCTTCTTAAATCTGGTAGGGAAGCAGTCCTTTATCAGGCTTACCATAAAGACCACAGGGAATTCTAAACCCTTTGCCTTGTGGACAGTGAGGATAGAGACTGCATCCTCTTCTGTCTCCACTTCTGCTGAGGAAGGGTCGTCCCCTGCTTCTATCAACATATTGAGATAGTCTATAAACTCTCTTACCCTGTTATGGGTCAATACCTTTGATGTCCGCTGGATTATATCAAAGAATTTTGCAGTATTCTTCACCTTTTCCTCATTTCTTAAACTCGGTCTGGATACAAGAGAGTTTAGATATCCTGTGTCGTAGAGAAATTTATACAACACCTCCCCTGTAGACTTTTTGAGGGATAGGGAGGTATAATTCCTTATATCCTCCACTATCCTTTTAATTGTCTTAATCTCTTCTCCTTTAAAATCCTCATACCCATCTATATGGGAAAAGACCCACCAGAGGCTACGGTTTCTCCTCTTAGCTAAGGAGTTGCATTGGATTAAAGTCTCAGGGTCTAAGTTGTAAATCTCTGATGATGCGAGATGGAAGAGACTGGTGCTGTCCTCGTGGTCAGAGATAACTCTCAGGAAATTTATTAGAAGCCTTATCTCCTCCTGCTCATATAGTCCAACAGCCCCTGTAAATTTCCAGGGTATGGATAGCATATTTAAAGACCTCAGGAAAGGGTCTGCATCCTTATTCCTTCTTACAAGGATGGCAAAGTCTTTATAACTATACTCCCCCTTTTCCACTTTATCCTGAATCATCCTTGCCACACCATCTGCTTCACTGAAGACAGTATCATAGGAGAGATACTTCACCACCCCTCCTTCTCCTTTTACAGAAATTAGCCTCTTGTCTATTTTATTCTTCTCCTCTAACCTATCAGGATTATTATATCTTATGAGCCTATATGAAGCGTCTAAAAGGGGCTGGTAGGAGCGATAATTCTTTTTGAGAACAATCTGGTGGGCATCTTTATATGTCTCCATAAAATTTAGGATATTGCTTATCGCAGCTCCTCTGAATTTGTATATAGATTGGTCATCGTCTCCCACAACAGTAATATTTCTATGCTTAGCAGCAAGGAGCTTTACCAATTGGAATTGGGCGTAGTTGGTATCCTGGAACTCATCCACCAGGATATACCTGAATCTCTTCTGATACTCTTCTAAGATAAGGGGATGTTCTCTAAATAGTTTCAAGGTTAATAGAACCTGGTCTCCGAAGTCTATATAATGGTGCTCTGCCATAAGCCTCTGATATACCTCATAGGTCTTTGCGACCTCATATTCCCTCTCTGCTTCCTCCTTGAGGGATTTATCTTGAGGATTCTCTTCTGCCTTTCTCTTCAATTCCTGGGCATATTTTAGATACTCCTCAGGACTCACATCCTCATCCTTTGCCCTGGATATGAGTTTTAGAAGAGCGTCTATCCATCTTATGGGATTGCCCAGGGGTCTGTAGTATCTTAGGGGGAATTCAAAGAGGTGCTCCTTAAAGAATATTGTCTGCTCTGGTTTTGTGAGGACTTGGAAATCAGGGGATAGACCTGCCTCCAGGGCATTCTCCCTCAATACCCTATCCCCAAAGGCATGGAAGGTAGATATCCATATCTCGGTATATCCATAGGGGATAAGGGCATCTACCCTCTCCTCCATCTCCTGGGCTGCCTTATCAGTAAAGGTAAGGGCGAGGATCTCCTCTGGCTTTGCCATTTTTCTATTTATAAGGTAGGCAATACGTCTTGTAATGACTGTGGTCTTGCCAGTCCCTGCTCCTGCCACAATAAGGAGGGGACCTTCAGGGAAGGTTACAGCCTCTTTCTGGGATTCATCCAGCCCCTCTATTATATCCATCCTATCCCATTACCTTTTCTAAGTTCTTAGCAGCTCTTCTCATCTCTAAGAGGACAAGACCGAGTTTTGCATTCTTAGCTGTTATGACTGTCAATACCATATCCTCACCTGCCTCAGTAAGGATGATTTTACCCTCCTCAGAATCTATAAGGACTCTATTGAGTTTCCCTTTACCAAACTCCTTACTCGCTCTCTCTCCTAATCCGAGCATAGCTGCACTCATTGCTGCGATTCTCTCCTCTTCCACCTCTGTAGGGAGGTTTGCGGCAATCGTAAGTCCATCCAAGGAGATAAGGGCAGAGGCTTCAACCCCTGGGGCTAAACTCCTCAAGTTTCGCAATATCTCCTGCATCTTTTCTATTCTTGTTGCTGCCATCCTTTACCTCCTTTTAGAGGATAGTTAAAAAGGGGGATATGTCAAGCGTGGACCCCTTATGCCTCCTGATTGGAATATACCCTAATAATCACTGCGCTTGCCTTACCTGGCAGCCAGGTATTCACCCAAACAGAATCTATGAGCATTCTCTTGTAGCAGATTGTATACAATCTATCTTGTCAGGAGAGTAATCTTCTTTGTCGCCTTATACTTAGGGGTCAAAAGTTCCAAAAAGTAGATGCCTGCAGATACACTCTTGCCCTTATCATCCCTTCCATTCCAGATAGCAGTGTAGTGACCAGGTGACAAG
>CAZWJY010000027.1:2577-14167 GCA_964634335.1 uncultured bacterium | reverse complement strand
GGATGGGAACTTCTGACTACAAAGCCTTATAGATTGGATACTACAGCTGTAGATTCTCACCCGGTATGGCATAGAAGTTTACCATCAACCTCTCAGTTATTTAAAATCATTGAGCCTGATGCATGGGTAACTTTTTGCTGGTGGGCAGTCTATCGTATCTCATCCTTTGATACCCTCAATAATCAAAGCCCTTACAATTATGCAATAGTTCGATACTCCTACCTCAGCAGGGCTACTACCACAACTTTTAAGAAAATCAGTGGACATTCCTGTCAGAAGAAGGTTAAGGAGTCCCAAAATAAGTTCCATATTGTCTATACCGGAGGAGTTATTGATACCTTAGCCTTCCATCTTACCTTTGACCCCTTAGATAGCACAGAGAGCCCACCAGATACTCTTGGGATAGGGATGTTCCCTACAGAGGTTGTAAAGGGCGATACGGTGGGAGTGGTATGGTTATCAAAAGGGCTGGATACTATCTACTACTCTATTGGAAAGGGGTCTCAATGGATAGGACCCTATCCTCTTGTAAGCTCTCCTTATCCCAGATCCCTTTCAGTTCCCAGGATGGCTCTGGATGTGAAGGATACCTGCCATATCACCTTTGTGGCGAAACAAGGGGATAACCTGGTCCTCTCTTATGGAAGGTTCCATCTTCTCAATCCAACAGGGGTCTCCATAGAGACTGTCTCCACCTGGATACCAGAAGACCCTTCTGCCTCTATTGAAGCCTTGGGTGCTGGAATAGCCTTAGATTATGTGAGTAGACCTCATCTGGCATGGGTAGAGAACCGGGAAGGTAAATATGCGGTTCGGACAGATGAGGGTTTTAGAATTATGGGAGGTATCCATTTCTCCTGTGATTCTTGTCCTGCAGTCCCATTTAACCCAAAAGATTTTCCACCGCCACAGAAAGATTATAAATACTGTATAAACCTAAGCTCAACAGATGGAGAGGTAGCAATACACTATATGTTTTATGCTGGAGATACCCTGGAAATCTTAAGGGATACGATATTCACAGGTCAGGGAATAAGAGACCTCTCTGTTTATGGGAGCTTTGCCCTTTTTGAGAAAGGTGGAGACATCTTCCTATCCCTCTATGATGCAGTGAATAATAGATGGTCAGAACCTGAGACAGTGAACTTTGAAAATTCAGAGTGTTCCTATCCACAGCTTGATGGAATTCAGTATATAGATGAGACAGGTGATATCCATCCTGCAAGATTTATCCTCTGGACCCAGAAATTCTTAGATTCCCTTTATAACCTTACAGCGGATATGAAGACTTATGAAAATATAGGGGAGTATGGAATTACACCCTATGCCTACCCCAAAATGGGAAGAGAACAGCCCACCCCCTTCACTCAATATAGGGATGGAATTATCTCCTTTGGTGATGAAGACTATATGAAGGTAGACTATGGTATAGATAGCCTCATCTATGAACTCCCCTCTATTGATACCTCTGGCGTCCATAGACTCTTTGTAGAATGCTACTTTGATACCACTACCCCGCCTGAGGGATGGCGAGCAGCCGTCCTTGTGAATGGAACGCCAATAGATTCTATAACCCTCTATCCTGGGCAACTAATAAGGGTTACTAAATTCCTGCCTAAGGAAGTTACGGAAACAGGGAATTTAAAGATAGAGCTTTTGAAGATAAGAGGTAGTTATGTCCCCTGCTCCAGAATTCTGGTAAGTCAATTTGATGAGGTGCTCCCCCAGATGAAGGCTAAAAGGGTAGCAGAGCAGATATATCTACCCAAAACCTTTTATCTATTCCCTATATACCCCAACCCTACTGCCAAGCCCTTGGTGATTAAATTCCAGTTGCCAGTAAAAGCAGCAGTCTCTCTTAAGATATATGATGTAAGCGGGAGACTGGTGAGGAGTTTAGTCAAAATCCAGAACCTTGAACCTGGAATCTATACTCTGAACTGGGATGGAAGAAGTGATAAGGGGATGAAACTTCCTGCTGGTGTCTATTTCTTGAGAATGGAAGCCCCAGATTATACTGTGACAAGAAAAGCGGTGGTTGTAAAATAGAGGGGTTGTCCACTCTTTAGCCTGTAGAAACTTATTGAAAGAAGGGGCTTGCCTTTTTTGGATTTTTTGATATATTAAATTAGAAAGGGGGTGAAATGAGGATAGAATGGCTTGGACACTCAGCCTTCTTAATCACCTCAAAAGATGGTAAAAGGGTCATTACAGACCCCTATAAGGCAGGCTCCTATGGAGGGGCTGTGGGATATAAACCCATAAATACTCAGGCAGATGTTGTCACTGTATCCCATCAGCACGATGACCATAACGATACATCTGCTGTCCTTGGAACCCCAGAGATAATAGAGGGAACCGGAGAGAAGGAAATTAAGGGGATTAGATTTAAAGGAATCTCCTCCTATCATGACACATCAAAGGGAAAGGAGAGAGGAGAGAATACTATCTATGTTATTGAACTTGATGGCTTGAGGATATGCCACTTGGGAGACTTAGGGGAGGAACTTTCAGAGAAGCAGATTGGAGAGATCGGGGATGTGGATATACTCCTGGTTCCTGTGGGAGGGTTCTATACCATAGATGCAAAGACAGCATCATCCATAGTAGATACCTTAAAGCCAAAGGTCGTTATCCCTATGCATTATAAGACAGAGGCTATCGGTTTCCCCATAGCAGGGGTTGATGAGTTTATAAAGGGTAAGGAGAATGTGAAGAGGATAGGAAGGAGTGAAGTAGATATTACAAGAGAGAACCTCCCTGCTAAGACTGAGATATGGGTCCTTGAGCATTCTAAATAGGAGCTATCATGAGAGAGATACCCTATGAAAGAGTTGTAAATACAGTAGCAAAACTCTGTATAGATTCCAACTGCCTATTGGGAGAGGATGTGAAAAGAGTCCTAAAGGAGTCCTTGGATAAGGAGGAGTCAGAGGTTGGAAAGGGGATAATAGAGCAGATTCTGGAGAATATAGAGATATCTGAAAGAGAGATGATTCCTATGTGTCAGGATACAGGCTATACAGTCGTCTTTCTGAAACTGGGAAGTCAGGTGAGGATTGAAGGGGGAGAGCTGTATGATGCAATAAATGAGGGAGTGAGAAGGGGTTATCTGGATGGGTATTTGAGAAAGTCTATAGTAAAGGACCCCTTTAGAAGGGTAAATACAAAGGATAATACCCCTGCAATAATCCATACTGAGATTGTCCCTGGAGACTCCTTGGAGATTACTGTGGCTCCAAAGGGTGGAGGTAGTGAGAATATGAGTGAGGCAAGGGTATTTGCACCCGCTGTGGGAGTAGAAGGGGTAAAGGATTTTGTGATAGATAGGGTGAAAAGGAGTGGAGCAAACCCCTGTCCACCCATTATCGTTGGGGTAGGGATAGGGGGAACATTTGAATACTCTGCATACCTTGCAAAGAAGGCTCTCTTAAGAGAGATAGGCTCTACCCACCCTGACCCATTCTATAGAGATATGGAGAGAGAGCTCTTAGAGAGGATAAATAACCTCGGTATAGGACCTCAGGGGCTTGGTGGAAGAGTTACTGCCCTTGCCGTATTCATAGAAGCCTATCCCTGCCATATAGCCTCCCTTCCAGTGGCTGTGAATATCCAGTGCCATGTGGCAAGGCATAAGTCTGCCAGATTATAGGGGGAGATATGAAGAGGATTACACCACCTTTAACAGATGAGGATGTATTAAGTCTCAGGATAGGGGACTCGGTCTTAATAACAGGTGTTCTCTATACAGGGAGAGACTTAGCCCATAAGAGGCTGTTTGATGCTATAAAATCAGGACAGCCCCTGCCCTTTGATATAAAGGGACAGATCATCTACTATGTGGGACCTGCACCTGCAAAGCCTGGATATCCGATAGGACCTGCAGGACCCACAACCTCCTATAGGATGGACCCCTATGCACCCCTTCTTATGGAGAAGGGGTTGAAAGGGATGATTGGAAAGGGGAATAGGGGTAAGGAGGTGAGAGAGGCTATGAAGAAGTATAAGGCTGTATACTTTGCTGCTGTTGGAGGAGCTGCTGCCCTTATATCTAAAAGGATAAAGAAGAGTGAGATAATAGCCTATGAGGATTTGGGAACAGAGGCTGTAAGGAGGATAGAGGTTGAGGACTTCCCTGTGATTGTTGTAAATGATGCCTATGGAGGAGACCTATATGAAGAGGGGATAGAGAAATATAAGAGGGAATGAAACGTATAGGGTTATTCTTCTTAATCTTTATAAGTTGTGCTCAATGGAAGTTCTCCTCCACCTACTTTTATGAGAAGCCTGTAGGTTCCTGGAAGAGACACCCATATCATCCTGTAGACTACTTCTCCTCAGGAAGTGGTGGAGAGTTCTCCTTAGGTTTTGGATATCCTGTATCCTTCAGGTTCATAGGGAAGTATGCCTCCTTTTCTACCAAGCAATATGAGGATTATCTAAGGAAGAAGGGGGTCTCTGATACCGTAAGTGCTCATCTCTTTGCAGTTCTTATGGATGTTGAATTTACTATCACTCCCTTAAAATGGCTAAACCCTTCCATAGACTTAGGGATAGGCTATTTCTCTCCCTCAGGTTATGAGAAGCATACCTATAATGATAGCCTCTATAGTTATCCCTTAACTTTCTTAAAGAAGATGGGAGGGGCGTCTATAGGGATAGGGCTTGGGATTCCTGTAAAGAGATATTATAGAATAATCCCGTCTTTTAGATATACCCTATCCCCTTGTGTAGAGTATCCTCTCTATAATATAAAACTCCTCTCCCTATTGGAGTTTGGTCTGGGAGTAGAGGTATCCTTTGCTAAACTGAGTAGGGAGAGAGAATTGGAGAAGGAGATAGCTCTTAGATTACAGGAGAAGTTGAATAAGACCAGCAACTCCTACTTTGAAAAGGGGCTCTCTTTATATGGGATGCAGAAATATAACGATGCTATCAATAATTTTGACTTGGCTCTGGTCTTCAATCCTGATAATGATAAGGCAGAGGAGTGGATTGTAAAGGCTGAGAGGGCGAAGAAGGATGCTATGGTTAATAATCTCATAGAGGAGGCTAAGAGATATTATCAGAGAGGGGAACTTATACAGGCAAGCGATAAAATCTCCAAAGCCTTGTCTATCGATTCTTTGAATATGGTGGCGCTACAACTTAAAAAGGAGATAGACTCAGTATATACCCAGAAACTCTTTATAGCTAAGGAAGAGATAAGAAGACATATAACAAAAGGGAAGAGGTTCTACCTTAAGGGTGATTATAGAAGGGCTATAGAGGAGTGGAGAGAGGCATTGGATAAGGAGCCAGAGAATAGAGAGGTAAAACTCCAGCTAAAGACAGCGGAGAAGCAACTGAGAGAGGAGATAGAGGAGAGGATGAGACTGATTGAGAGATATAAGAGAGAAGAGAAATGGGGGAGGGTGCTTAAGCATTGTGGATGGATTCTCTCCCAACAGCCTGAGAATGTAGAGGCAAAGGAGGCGAAAAGGGTTGCCCTCCTCAGACTTAAAGAGAGGAAGGATAGAGTTCTGAATAAAGCCATCAGAGATTATAAAGAGGGTAAGTATCTCAAGGCAGAGAAGGGATTCAGAGAGGTCCTCTCTATGGACCCAGAAAACTATCAGGCAAAGAGATATCTGAAAAGGATAGGTAAGGCAAGGGTAGAGAGAAAGGATGTTTCTGACCTATACCTCAAAGGGATTCAGGCTTATACTCAAGGAGACTATGAGACAGCCATCTTTTATTGGGAGAAGGTTCTAACCATAAATCCTGATAATAGAAATGCAAAGAAGAATATAGAGAGAGCAAAGAGAAGGCTTGAGAGAATAAAGGAGGAAGGATGAAGAGAGTCCTTCTCTTCCTATTTCTAATGGCTATTACTCTTGGAGGTAGTTACTCAGCCATAAAGGTTAAGAACCTCTCTGAAAAGTATTATATTCATGCCAATATCGGAGGGGAATGGGTCTTATATATAGCACCTGGTGAAGAGAGTGGTTCAGTGAGTGTCTCAGCTGGGGAGAACATCCCCTGCTATGTGATTATTGCTCCTGGTCAGGATAAGGAGGGAAGGATAGATACTACCCTTTCAGCTGAAGGTAGTCCCCCTCCCTTTGGATGTGAATATGTTGAGCCCTCTACCGTATGGGAGGTGAATGTAGACTCCCTATAAGGAGGTTGACAGAGAGGTAAAAGATAGTATATTAAAGACAGGAGGAGATATGGAAGAGAAGAGCACGATGGAGAGAATTGCAGAGGCTAATAAGAGCGTTATCACAGGGGTTGAGGATAAGGATATTAAACACTGGGTGACAATCTATATAATGGGAAGGGCGTATAAAGTTCCTGCAGCCCTGACAATTATGCAGGCTATGGAATATGCAGGATACAGGTTCATCAGGTCCTGTGGATGTAGAGCAGGATTCTGTGGTGCTTGTGCTACAGTTTATAGGAAGAAGGGAGAGTATAAGCTCCATGGGGTCCTTGCCTGTCAGACAAGGGTAGAGGATGGAATGTATCTTGTCCAGATACCCTTTGCCCCTGCAGAAAAGGCGGTGTATGATATAGGTAGAGAAGATTATACTCCCAATACTCTCCTCAAATACTATCCTGAGATTGCGAGGTGTGTATCCTGTAATACCTGTACAAAGGCTTGTCCTCAAGACCTTAAAGTGATGGATTATGTCCAAGCTGCACTAAGGGGAGATTTTAAAGCTGTAGCCCAGAACTCTTTTGATTGTATCCAATGTGGTTTATGTGCCATAAGATGCCCTGCGGAGATTATACAGTATCACCTTGCACAGCTTGCCAGAAGGATGTATGGGAAGTATGGTATACCTGAGGAGAAGAATGTTAAGAGAAGGGTTGAGGAGATAGAAGCGGGTAAATATGAGGAGGAGTTTAAGAGAGTTATGAGTCTTAGTATAGAGGAACTCAAATCTATCTATGTAGAGCAGCAAAAGACTCGTGAAGTTTATTAGGAGAGGAGGAGATAATGGCAGAACTTAAATTCATAGGTGGTTATCCTGAGTATATGAGGGAGTCTATAAGACTGGTGGAGAGGACCAGACCTCAGAGGATAGGAAAACTCCCCCCACAGATGACACCTGAAGAGAGGGAAAAGATTCTAAATCTCTGCCATCCAGATTATGCTCCCGGAGGGAAGCGTCCCATATCTATAGGTCAGAATAAAGGGGATATTGCACCCAATGAAGTAGTAGACCTGCTTGAGGCATATCCCCTGATAGAACCTGAGGAGATAGATTTAAGTAAAGTGGATTATGAACCAGATATTTTAATAATAGGTGGAGGGCTTGCAGGAACCAGTGCTGCACTTTTAGCAAACGACTCTGGAATCCCTGCAGAAAAGATTCTACTCACAAACAAACTGAGACATGGGGACTCAAATTCTATGATGGCACAGGGAGGGACACAAGCTGCAGATAGACCTAACGATAGCCCAGTAATCCATTACATAGATGCTATGGGAGGTGGACACTTCGCAAATAAACCTGATGTTGTAAAGGCACTCGTAGAAGATGCACCAAAGGTGATAAAGTGGTTATGTGAACTGGGGGTTATGTTTGATAGGGATGAGGATGGTAATTTTAAAGAACTTACAGGAGGTGGAACCTCAAGGAGGAGGATGCATGCATGCGAGGACTATACAGGGATGGAGGAGCTGAGGGTATTGAGAGATGAGTTCAGAAATAGAAGAATCCCTGTCTTAGAATATTCACCAGCAATTGAACTCCTTACAGATGGAGAGAGGGTAACAGGAGCCATCTTATGGAATATGGAGACAGATGAGTATAAGATTGTGAGAGCTAAGGCTGTTATCCTTGCTACTGGTGGATTTGGAAGACTCCATATAAGGGGCTTCCCTACCACAAATCACTACGGTGCTACCTGTGATGGGGTTGTCCTTGCTTATAGGGTGGGAGCGAAATTAAGGGATACAGATACTGTCCAGTATCACCCCACAGGTGCTGCATATCCGCAACAGATAATAGGGCTCTTATTAACCGAGAAGTTGAGAACCAGTGGGGCACAGCCAGTAAATAAGAATGGCGAGGCATTCGTTTTCCCCCTTGAACCAAGAGATGTAGAGGCTTCTGCAATTATAAGGGAGTGTTATATAAGAGATAATGGGATTGTAACACCAACAGGGATGAGAGGAGTATGGCTGGATACTCCACTCATTGATATCCTTCACGGAAAGGGTGCGATTGAAAAATCGTTCCCAGCTATGGTGAGGATGTTTAAGAGATTTGGAATAGATATGGTAAAGGACCCTGTGCTTGTATTCCCTACCCTCCATTATCAGAATGGAGGGGTAGAGACAGACCCCTGGGGAAGAACAAATATTGAAGGGCTGTGGGTAGCAGGAGAGGTATCTGGTGGAGTGCATGGGAAGAATAGACTTATGGGTAACTCCACCCTTGACTGTATGGTATTTGGGAGAAGGGCAGGGATGTCAACTGCTGAGTATGTAAAATCAGGAAAATCCCATGGCAGACTTAGTCTGGAGCACTTGAGAAGATATATAAAGATGCTTGAAGAGGCAGGGATAGAGCCAAAGAGGAGGGCTCCCATCCTTCTCCCAGACTATAGAGGAAAAGCAGTCCTGGCAAGGATGATTGATATATTTTAAGAGTCAGGAGTAGATATCCGATTACAATTCTCTATTTATACCTGTAGACTATCCGACCTCTTGATAGGTCATAAGGAGAGAGTTCCACCACCACCCTGTCTCCGGGTAGAATCCTTATAAAATGCATCCTCATCTTACCGGAGACATGGGCAAGGACTTTATGTCCATTATCAAGCTCTACCCTGAACATAGCATTGGGTAGAGCCTCAATGATGGTCCCCTCTGTCTGAATCAAGTCCTTCCTTGCCATATCAACTCCTGGTTAAGATTACTGGGGAGTCCTTATCCACAAGGACTGTATGTTCAAAATGTGCGGATGGCAGACCATCTCTGGTTACTACTGTCCATCCATCCTTTAATGTCTTTACTTCTTTGCCTCCCATATTTACCATAGGCTCTATTGCCAGGGTCATACCTGAGACAAGCCTCGCCCCTCTATGAGGAGGACCGAAATTTGGTATCATAGGTTCTTCATGAAGTCTTAAACCCACACCATGACCTGTAAGCTCCTCAACAATGGAGAAACCAGCAGATTCTACACAACTCTGGATGGCATGGGAGATATCAGAGACCCTATTCCCCTCCTTTGCAGCCTCAATCCCCCGATAGAGCGCCTTCTCTGTTACTTCTAAGAGTCTTCTCACCTCTGGTTTTAACTCCCCAATACCAAATGTCCTGGCAGCATCAGCAATGAATCCGTTCTTCTCCACACCTATATCAATCCCTACAATATCCCCTTCCTTCAGTCTCCTATTATCAGGAATTCCATGGACCACCACTTCATTCACGGAGATGCAGACAGGAGCAGGGAATCCCCTATAACCCTTAAATACAGGTCTGGCATTATGAGACCTTATGAAATCCTCAATTATATCCGAGATCTCCTTTGTAGTTATCCCCTCTCTTAGATAAGGCTCTATCCTCTCTAAGGAGAGAGCCAATATTTCTCCTGCTTTCCTTATCCCTGCAATCTCTTTTTCTGACTTTATGAATATGCTCATAAGAACCTTATGATTCTCTTATAAACCTGAAGAGGGGAACCCATCCCAGATACCTTTATAAGGATACCCCTCCTCTCATAATACTCATAGAGGGGGGAGGTTCTCTCTCTATAAGCCCTCAACCTCTCTCTGATAGCCTTCGTATTATCATCCTCCCTCTTTATAAGTAGTCCACCGCACCTATCACATCTTCCAGAAACCTTCGGTGGTTGAGTTATAAGGTTATAATTGGCTCCACATCTCTTGCATATCCTCCTTGAGTTAAGCCTTCTTATAATCTCGGTCTCAGGGAGGTCAAGGAATATCACCAGGTCTAATGGATGTCCCTCTTCTTCAAGTAGTCCATCCAGTCCCTTTGCCTGAGTTAGGGTTCTGGGAAATCCATCAAAGAGAATAGGAGAGAGGTTCTTCTCCTTTAGGAAGTTTCTTACCAATTGTAGGAGGATATCATCAGGTACCAGCTCCCCTTTAATTAGATAGTCCTTCACCCTACTCCCTAAGGGGGTATTCTCAGAGATATGTCGTCTTAATATATCTCCTGTGGAGAACCTTTCAAACCCTTTATCCTCGGAAAGGAGCTGAGCTTGGGTTCCCTTTCCAGCTCCTGGTGGTCCCAAGAGCACTATCCTCAATATCTTCTCCCGCGTATCCTTGATGTCTTTAAGAGTCCTTCGTAATGGCGCATAAGAAGCTGGGACTGAATCTGCTGGATAGTATCGAGAGCTACACCTACAATGATTAAGAGGGTTGTTCCTCCAAAGTAGAAAGGGACATGCATCTGATTCATTAAGTAGTGAGGGAGTAGAGCAATAAAGGCTAAAAATAAGGAACCAGGAAGGGTAATTCTGGAGAGGACACTATCAATAAAGTTCTTTGTGCGCTCCCCTGGTCTTATTCCTGGGATAAACCCTCCGTAACGTTGCATATTATCAGCCAAATCCTGAGGATTGAATACTACAGAGGTATAAAAATAGGTGAAATATATAATTAATAAAGCATAGACTATACTGTAAAACCAACTGCCAGGTGCTAAGAAACCCTTAATAGTCTCACTGAAGGGAGACTTGAAAAAGGCAAGAAAGGTGGAGGGGAAGACAATAAGGGATTGGGCAAAGATTATAGGTATCACACCTGCAGTGGTTACCCTTAAGGGGATGAATGTCGATTGTCCACCATATATCTTCCTGCCAATTATCCTTTTTGGATACTGGACAGGGATCTTCCTGACCGCCTGAGTGATTAGAACTACGAAAGCGAAGATTATAAATATAAGCAGAAGTAACCCTATAAGGGAGAAGAAGGAGATACTTCCAGCCTTTACTGAACTCACTGTTCGGCTCAAATACATAGGCCACTCATCAAGGCACCCTACAAAGATTAAGAAGGAGATACCATTACCTATCCCCTTCTCCGTAATCATCTCTCCCAGCCACATAGCAAGGATAGTGCCTGAGGTCATAGTAAGGACACTTACAAACCGAAAGCCAAACCCGGGATGGGTGATTATTGAACCATAGGGTGTTGCTCCCTGAGATTCGAGAAATATAGCATACCCCATAGCCTGAACCGCTCCCAACAGCACTGTTAAATATCTGGTCCACTGATTTATCTTCCTTCTCCCTTCTTCATCTCTCTGGAGTTTGGCAATATTGGGATAGACAGAGCCTAAGAGTTGAAAGATGATAGAGGCAGATATATAGGGCATCACACCAAGAGAGAATATAGCAGCCCTGCGGAGCGCACCACCCACAAATATATCATACAGACCAAAGACTGTCCCCCTCAGTTGACTCAGGATATAACCAAGGGCAGCAGCATTTATCCCAGGGGTAGGGATATGACAACCAAGCCTGTAGATGAGGACAATGAAAAGGGTGATTAAAATCTTTCTCCTCAGGTCTGGGATTTTGAATATATTTCTGGCAGAATCTACCACTCTATCACC
>CAZWJY010000027.1:0-2567 GCA_964634335.1 uncultured bacterium | reverse complement strand
ATCTTTCTCTTAGCAGATTCAGAGAATTTATGGGCTATAACCTTCAAGGGAGAACTCACTTCTCCTACTCCCAATACCTTTACAGGGAACCCTCTCCTCACTATTCTCTTCTCTCTCAGGATTTCTGGTGTAATCTCCTTCATCCCCAGCCTTTCAAGGGTTTTAAGATTGACTATCTCATAGACCTTCTTAAAAGGATTCTTAAAGCCTCTTTTAGGGATTCTTCTATAGAGGGGGGTCTGACCCCCTTCAAAGGCAGGGGTATACTCCTTGCCAGACCTCTGTCCTGACCCTTTATTCCCTCGTGTAGCCCTCCTTCCGTGTCCAGAGCCTGGTCCACGCCCTACTCTCTTAGGTCTATGGACTGCTCCTTTTGGTGGCTTCAATGCCCCAAGCATTAGACCTCCTCTACTTCTATGAGATATTGAATCTTTCTAAGCATCCCCTCTATCTGAGGGGTAAGGTTGAGGACTCTCTCTCTTCCTATCCTTGTAAGACCCAAAGCCCTGGCTGTTCTCTTATGGGATTCTTTAACATCTATAAGGCTTCTTATTCTACGAATCCTCACCCTTTTTACTTTCTCCCTCATCTCTCCTTTCAATAAAATATCCTATAGGTTTATTCCTCGCCTTAGCTATCTCTGGTAAGCTACGAAGTTTAGATAATGCCTTTAAAGTAGCCATTGCCAGGTTATATGGATTATTAGAGCCGAGGGATTTTGTTAACACATCTCTCAACCCGCATGCTTCTAATACAGCCCTTATTTGAGGGGGAGCGATGAGACCTGTCCCTTCTGAAGCGGGTTTTAGAATAACCCTTGAGGCACCAAATTTACCATAAGTCTCATGAGGGATGGTATGTTTTGCTACCATTATCTTAACCATACTCTTCCTTGCCCGGTCTGATGCCTTTCTTACTGCGATAGCGACCTCAGAGGCTTTTCCATGAGCCAACCCCACCATCCCTTTACCATCCCCAACTACTACAGTTGCAGAGAGTTTCATCCTCTTTCCGCCTTTCACAACCTTAGATACCCTCTTTATGTTAATCACTTTCTCAATCAGTTCTTCCTTTTCTAACTCTTTTAAAATTTCAGCCCCCCTTCCCTTGCTCCCTCTGCCAAAGCCTTTACTCTTCCATGGTAGAGATATCCACCTCTATCAAAGACCACCTTTTCGATTTTCAATTTTAGAGCCCTCTTGGCTATAAGTCTCCCTACTTCTCTTGAAATCTCAATCTTCCCCTTCTTTTCATTCTTATTCTCCCTTATCTCCTTGGTAAGGGTAGAGACCGAGGTGATTACTCTATTCTGGGAATCGTCTACCAATATTGCATAGATATGCTTATTAGACCTATATACACAGAGTCTTGGTCTTTCCGATGTCCCTTTTATCTTCTTTCTTATCCTTAAGTGTCTCCTCTCTCTCCCTTCCTTCTTCATGTCTGGATTCCTACTCCCCTCTTACCCACTTTCCTTCTCACATACTCCCCTTTGTATCTTATCCCCTTACCCTTATACACATCAGGAGGCTTTATTCTTCTAATTCTTGCAGCAGTCTCCCCCACAAGCTGTTTATCTATCCCTTTGACCAAGAGTTCAGTAATCGTTGGGTCTCTGGTTTTGATCACCTCTATCTCAATCCCTGGGGGTGGAGAGAAATCTACGGGATGGGAGAAGCCTAAGAAGAGCCTTATACCTTTATCTATAGGTTCAGCCCTATACCCAACACCTTGAACCTCTAAGCGTTTTTCAAAACCCTTTTTCACTCCCTCAATCATATTAAGGATGAGACTCCTTGTGAGTCCTATAAATTTCTTAACCTCTCTCCGTCCCTCTATTCTAATAGATTTATCCTCTATCTTTATCTCTAAATCGTCCCTTATATCAAGCTTAAGGCTACCCAGGGGACCCCTCACCTCTATGGTTCTATCCCCATACTTTACCTCTACCCCCTCAGGAATCTCTATAGGTTTCAATGCCTTTTTACCCATTATCTTTAATAATATAAGGATTGGGGGGATTGTCAAGGGGTTTAGCAACTGAAATTCTAAAACCTCTCAGAATAATCTAAGTTTCGCAAAGCGAAGTGAGATAATTGGGCTATCTTTTCTTGCCTGAACTCATACAGAATCATTTCAAAACAGTTGTATATCTTACAATAGTTACTTTGGTTGGTTCTGCACCATCCTTCACCAAAGGGAAAATTTCGTCTATAGCGTAATTTGAAACTGCAATGCAACCCCATGTCCAATTGTATCCCCCTTTATTTCCTGGCCAACCACTCCCACATCCATGAATTTCTATTAATCCTCCCAATCTCGTATTCTGGTCTGGTATTCTTTTATTTAAAATTGCATTGACTATCCTATTAAAAGTTTTTTTGTCAATTAATTTCATTTTAAGACCTTCTTTTGCGTCTTCAATAGAGGGATAGCTCAATAAAAGAGCTTTATAAAAAATAGATCTTTTTTTCTTTTTTGCAATATAATACTTTCCTTCTGGAGTGCATCTATCTCCTCTTCTTTTTTTGTCATCAAATGGATTTGTTCCCAATTCAATCCAATAT
>CAZWJY010000026.1:0-14280 GCA_964634335.1 uncultured bacterium | reverse complement strand
GCATTCACTCTTGACAATTGTATAAATATCTGGTATTTAAAGATATGGAAGCGGTGGCTTTTAGTCTATGCTATCTTGGAGGAAGGATAGACCTATTGAGAGCCAAAGAACGGCTACAAAAGTATTATCCTGAGAATAACCTCTTCCTCCTTAAGAATCATAGGGTATGGAAGGTTCTACTTAAGAACGGTGAACTTCCTGAGATAGGAGAATTTGCCCTTCACCTCCACCTTTTTGAGGATGGAATGGGTCTGATAACCCTGGCTCCAAAATTGAAGGATAAGAGTTCAGAGTTCTTTAACAACCCCTTTGATTTCCTCTTTAATAACCCTGCCCTTTCAGAAGCCATCTCCCTCTTTATTAAAAGGAGTGAATCTGGAGTGGAGTTTATCCCTGTAGGAGAGGATGGGATAAACAGGGGGGTGGGTCCAGGTAATGGGATTTTGATAGTGGATAAGGATATGGGAAAGGAGATTATTCAAGAGGGGATAAGAGTAGGTCCTGATGTATATCTATATAATAGATATAGGTTCTTTACCCCCAGATTTTCTCCAAAACTATTATCCGACCTCCTCCTCTTCTTCTATAAGGAGTTTGGTATCGCCAGGTATCGGGGAATTCTCTCTGATTGGATAAGGAGTCTCTGGACTCTTATTAAAGAGAAGAAAGGGCTTGAGAAGTATAGAATGAATTTTAATCTATACCTATCCCAACTCTTCTCCTTCCTTTTAAAGAATGAGAAATCGAGTTATGGAATTTTTGACCAGGATAGGATAGAGGGGATTTCTATCTATAAGAGGGAGAGGGCTCTGATTCTCTCTCTTATAGAAAGGGTTGGAGATATATTGAAAACTTCCCCAGAACTGCCTGAACTTAGAAGAGAACTCCAGGAGATAAAATCCTCTTCTACCTTTACATCTCTTCTCATAGCCATAGCCTCTGCATTTCTCATTCTCTTCCTATCAAAGGAAGCCCTCTGGGAAAGGGTGGTTGTATCTATTGCCCTGATAGCAGGTTCTTGCCTCTATTTCCTCTCTTATAGATATAGAAGGTCAAAGGAAGCCCAAAAGCTTGAGGAGATGGAAGTAGAGAGGGAGAGGCTTAAAAGGGTTGAGATGGAGAAGAGGATGGAGATGATTAAGTCATTGGAAGATGTTCCAGAGGAGGTGAAGGAGAGCTATCTCCAGGAAATTGGGAGATAGATGGTAGTTATTGATGGAGCCTATGGTGAGGGTGGAGGGCAGATTCTTAGAACAGCTATAGCCTTATCCGCAATTGCTAAAAAGCCAGTGGAGATTTTTAATATAAGGAAGGGGAGGAAAAAGCCAGGACTTCTGCCTCAACACCTGACAGGGATAAGAGCAGCAGCAGAGATATGTAGAGCCCATATAGAAGGGGCATCCCTTGGTTCTGAGAAACTGAGATTCTATCCTTCTGAGATAAGGGATGGAGAGTATGAGTTCAATGTTGCTGAGGAGAGAGGAAGCGCTGGTGCTACAAGCCTGGTATTTCAAACTATTGTTCCTATATTGGTTAAAAGGGGAAAGGGAGAGGTTCTGGTTAAAGGGGGAACCCATGTCCCCTTTAGTCCTATCTTTGACTATATGGAAGGGGTCCTTTTTGAAACCTTGAGAAGATTCTTTAGGATAGAGATAGAGGGAGAGATTCTGAAATACGGGTTCTACCCTGTGGGTGGAGGAGAGGTAAGAGTGAAGATTTATGGATATAAAGATAGACCTGAAAGATTAGAATTTAGAGAGAGGGGGAAAGTCATTAAGAGGGATGGGGTATCTGTGAGTGCAAATCTTCCAAGAGATATTGCTATAAGACAGGCTAAGAGACTCTTGGAGAGAATAGGGATAGAATGTGAGATAAGGAGTGTAAGGGCTTCCTGTGCTGGGACCTATCTCTTTATAAGGATAGAATCTGAGAATGGAATTGCAGGCTTCTCTTCCTTGGGGATGAGAGGGAAGAGAGCAGAAAGGGTGGCAGATGAAGTGGTAGAGGAGTATCTTCCCTATATTACATCCTCTGCTGTGATAGACCCACACCTCGCAGACCAGCTCCCCATATTTTCTATAGCCTTAGGGGTTCCTCTCGTTTATATAACCAGTAAGATTACTCGCCACCTCCTTACAAATCAATGGGTGATAAATACCTTCTTTGCTAAAGAGATAGTAGAGGTTGAAGGGAGAGAGGGGAGAGAAGGGAGGGTAGAGATAAGGAATCTAAAGGGGTTGACAGAAGGGGATTATCTATTATAATAATCTCTATGAAAGTGAAACCATCGGTGAAGAGGCGTTGTGTCCATTGTAAGATTATCAGACGCAGGGGGGTAGTGCGGGTGATATGTAAGCGGAACCCGAAGCATAAGCAACGCCAGGGATAGGAGAGGATGGCGAGGATAGCAGGGGTAGAGATTCCTGAGAATAAGAAGGTAGAGTTCGCCCTCCCGGTTATCTATGGGATAGGACCGTCGAATGTGAAGAAGATATTGAGTAATGCTCAGGTAGACCCTTCTAAAAAGGTCTCCGAGCTTACTGATGAGGAACTGGCAAGAATCCGTAAGGAGATTGAGACAAAATGGAAAGTGGAAGGGGCATTAAGGGCAGAAGTCTCTGCCAATATTAAGAGGTATATAGAGATTGGTTGTTATAGAGGGATTAGACATCAGAGGGGTCTTCCGGTAAGAGGACAGAGGACTCGCACAAATGCGAGGACGAGAAAAGGACCAAAAAGGACTTCAGGGGTTCTCAAGATAAAGAGAGGTAAGTAGATTGCCAAGGTCACCAAGAAAGAAAAAGAAGGCGAAACCTATAGGGGTTGCTCATATCTATGCTTCTTTTAATAATACTATCGTTACGATAACAGACCCTTCCGGGAATGTGTTGTGTTGGTCTTCATCTGGAAGAGTGGGATTTAAAGGGACAAAGAAAGGCACACCTTATGCTGCCCAACTCTCTGGAGAGGCAGCTGCAAGAGAAGCTGTCTCCTTAGGAGTAAGAAAGGTAGCTGTGGAGATAAAGGGACCGGGTCCTGGAAGAGAGGCAGCCATAAGAGCACTTCAGAATGCAGGGTTGGATATCACTTCTATAAAGGATGTTACCCCTATCCCCCATAATGGTTGCCGACCACCTAAGAGAAGGAGGGTATAGAGTTGGCAAGGAAGATCTCTCCGAGATGTAAGGAGTGTAGAAGGGAGGGAGAGAAGCTCTTTTTGAAAGGGGAGAGGTGTTTTACAGATAAGTGTGCCCTCTCAAGGAGAGAGAGTTCCCCTCAGGGAAAGAGACGGAGGAGAAAACTCTCCCCTTACTCCTTACAATTGAGAGCAAAGCAGAGATTGAAAGTCATCTACGGTGTATTGGAGAATCAATTCTTCAGATATTTTCAGCTTGCTACAAAAAAGGGCAACCCTGCCCTCAATCTCCTCCCCCTTTTGGAGAGGAGACTGGATAATGTAGTCTATAGATTGGGTTTTGCCTCCTCCAGAGCTCAGGCAAGGCAGTTAGTCAGGCATGGTCATATCGCAGTTAATAATAGGAAGATGGATATACCTTCCTATTTAGTAAAGGAGAAAGATGTGATAAGCCTTAGAGGGAAAGCGAAGGAGTTTAAAATAGTAAAGAAGAGTTTAGAAAGTAGAGACCCTTCCCAGATAGTCCCCTGGCTCTCTTTGGATAAGGAGAAAGGGATGGGAAAAGTGGTGAGACTACCTCAAAATGAGGATATAGGAGAAGTGGCTGCAGACCCCCAATTAGTAGTAGAGATCTATTCTAAGTAGAGGAGGGTAGATGAAACTTAAACCTTTTATGATTCCAACGGAATTGGAGTTTGACCAGGAGAGTCTATCAGATGGGTATGGGAAATTTTTCCTCGCCCCCTTAGAAAGGGGATGGGGACATACAATCGGTAATGCCTTACGCAGGGCTCTCCTCTCTGCAGTCCAGGGAGCAGCCATTACTCAGGTGAGGATAGATGGGGTAACCCACGAATTTTCAGTTATACCAGGAGTCTTAGAGGATGTGCCAGAAATAATCCTTAACCTTAAGAAGGTTAGACTCTCTCTTGCATCTGACTCTCCCAAGCTCTTAAAACTTCACGCCAAGGGGAAGAGATGCTACTTAGCCAAGGATTTGGAAGTCCCTCCAGAGGTAGAGGTGAAGACTCCAGACCAGCCTATCTTTACTCTTACAGATGCACGACGTTCAGTGAATATGGAGATGAAAGTGGAGAATGGTCGGGGATGGGTCCCAGCCGAGAGGTTGAAGAAATTATCCCCACCTGTCCCTGTGGGGACCATCTTCCTTGATACCTTCTTCTCTCCTGTTAAAAAAGTTACCTATAAGATAGAGAATACAAGGGTAGGGAATAGAGTTGATTATGAGAGGATTATTCTTGAAATCTGGACAGATACGACTGTGACTCCAGAGCAGGCATTGATCCAGGCTGCCCTGCATCTAAAAGAGCATATGGATGTCATTCTTAAAATAGGGGAGTCCCCTGAGTTTACCAGAGAACGGAGAGTGGAGAGGGCAATAGAGAGGCTTAGGGCTCTGCTCTCCAGGGATATTGAAGACTTGGAGCTTTCCTATAGAACTGTTAAATATCTGAAAGAAGGGAGGATAAAGGAGACAAAAGAATCGGTCCATATTAGAACTATAGCAGACCTGGTATCAAAGACAAAAAAAGAGATGCTCCAGATTGATAATGTGGGTGAGAAGTCTTATAATGAGATGGAGAGAGCCCTTGCTAAGTGGGGACTCAGTTTTGACTTTCACTATCAGGGTATGTCTGTGGATGAGATAATGGGGAGGAAAGAACCGGATGAGACACCAGAAGAGAGTAAAGAAACTGAAAAGAGATAGAGAACATAGAAGGGCACTCCTCTCTAATCTTATCTCCTCCCTTTTCCTTCATGAAAAGATTAAGACTACCCTTGCTAAGGCTAAGGAGGCTCGCAGATTTGCAGAGAGGATGATCGATTTTGCCAAAAGGGATACTGTAGCAGCAAGAAGAGAGGTGAGGGCATTTGTAAAGGATAAGGGTATAGTGAGAAAACTCTTTACCGAGATAGGACCAAGGTTTAAGGATAGGAAAGGGGGATATACAAGGATTTACAGGATAGGACCAAGAAAGGGAGATTCAGCTGAGATGGCTTTCTTGGAATTGGTGGTGAAGAAAGAGAAGAAGGAAGAAAAGAAGAAGTCTTAAATATGCAGAGAATTATCTGCAAATCGAAAATTCAAAGGTTGAGGGTTACAGATAAAAATCTCAAGTATGAAGGGAGTCTGACTCTTGATGAGGAGCTTATGAATAGAGCAGACCTTCTTGAGGGAGAGATGGTCCAGGTAATAAATGTGAATAATGGGAAGAGATTCATTACTTATATAATAAAAGGGGAGAAGGGTTCAGGAGTTGTCTGTCTCAATGGGGGAGCAGCAAGATTGGGAGAGATTGGGGATGAACTTATTCTTATATCCTATTGCCTTATGGATACTATTAAGGCAAGGGGTTTTGAAATGAAGAAGGTATTTGTGGATGAGAAGAATAGACCTGTAAGATGATTGCGGTAATCCTGGCAGCGGGTAAGAGTAAAAGGATGAATTCTTCTGTTTCCAAGGTTCTTCTACCTCTCCACGGTCGTCCAATGCTCTGGTATATACTTTCTACAGCAAAAAGACTGAAACCTGATAGAATCCTTATAGTTGTAGGGAAAAACGGTGATAAGATAAGAGACCATTTTGGAAAGGAAGGGATAGAATTTGTTGAACAGCCTCAACCCCTTGGAACAGCTGACGCAGTCTTAAGGTGTAAGGATTATTTAAACAATCCTGAGGAGGATGTGGTTATTCTCTGTGGGGATGTCCCTCTCTTATCTGAGAAGACCCTTAGAAATCTTGTGGAGACCTATTATAAGGAAAAGGCAGATGTAGCCCTGCTTACAGCAGAAGTGGAGAATCCAAAGGGCTATGGAAGGATTGTGCGGAGGGAGACAGGAGAGGTGGATAGAATAGTAGAGGAGAGGGAGGCTACAGAAGAGATAAGAAGGATAAGGGAGATAAATTCAGGGGTTTATGTATTTAAGGCTAAATCTCTGTTAAGGACTTTGAAAAGAATAAGACCATCTAAAAGGACTGGGGAATATTATCTCACAGATGTGATAGCTGAGATTATAAGAGAACAGGGGAGAGCTATCTCAGTCATTACCCCTGACTCTATAGAGATAAAAGGGGTGAATACCCCTGAGGACTTTGCTTTTGTAAAGGAGGTAATGAAAGAGAGGTGGGAGTTTTTAAAAGATTAGGGCTGGTTCTCCTCTTCCTTATTGTTGTAGCTGCAGGTATATCAGTAACAAAAAGATTTTTGGAGGTAAAAAAATCCCCTCCTATAGACCGTTCAAAGATTAGGGTTCGGGTTTTTAATGGAAGTGGTGTAAAATATCAGGGTAGGAGAACAGCTATGTTCTTACGCAGCCTTGGTTTTGATGTTTGGGATATCTATGATACCAAAGAGGGGTTTAAAAATACTATGGTTATAGAACATACAGACCCATCTCTCCTTAATGCAAAAGAGGTAGCAAAGGCTATCCATTATAAGAGAAAGATAATAAAAGAGCTCGATTCCCTCCTTTATATTGATGTTACGGTAATTGTGGGTAAGGACTATAAGAAGTTCTTCCCGGATACAGGGCTTTGATGAGCTTATCTATCTCTAAAGAGATTGCAAGAATTATCTATGAAAAGAAGGGAGAAGAGATACTAATTCTAAATCTTGAGAAGAAATCACCCATCGCCAGATTCTTCATTATATGTACCGCCACCTCTCCTATTCATGCCCAGGCTATTTCTGATTCTATTGAGGAAGAGTTGAGCAAGAAGAACCATTTCCCCCACCATATAGAAGGGTATGAGAAAGGGAGCTGGATTCTCTTAGACTACTTAGATATTATTGTTCATATCTTTATCCCTGAAGCAAGGTCATTTTATGGATTGGAGAGGCTTTGGGGAGATGCACCAAGGGTAGAGTTCAATGTTAAAGAGAAAGATTAGAGAGATTCTCCTATCCTGTGTGCAGACCCTGCCTGAGGGGCATGAGATTGAGAGGGTGAAGGACCCCCAATATGGGGATTACTCCTCAAACCTCCCCTTCTTACTCTCAAGAGAGAAGGGAGAAGGTCCTAAAAAGATAGGTTCAGGGCTTGTTGAGAGACTGAAGAACTTCCCTGAATTTGAGGAGGTCTCTATAGGTGGCGGAGGTTTTCTGAATTTTAAATACTCGCTCGATTTTCTATTAAATAACCTACCAGAGGTTATGAAACCTAACTATGGGAGGTTGAATCTTGGAAAAGGAAAGAGGGTATTGGTAGAGTATATATCTGCTAATCCTACAGGACCATTAAATATTGTAAATGCCAGAGCAGGCGTAATTGGACATACCCTGGTCAATCTCTTAAACTTTACAGGTTTTATAGCCAAAAGGGAATATTATATAAATGATGGTGGTGTCCAGATTGAACTCCTCCTCCAGTCTCTCAAGGCAAGAGTCGCTCAGCTTCAGGGAAGGGATGTGAAAATTCCTAAGGGCGGTTATCCAGGAGAATACCTTCTGGAGATAGCGGACGAGATTCTGAAAAGGAAAATCCCTGAAAAGGAGTGGAAGCGATACCTTATTGATAGAATAGTTGGGATGCAGAAGAAGACCTTGGAGAGATTGGGGATTCATTTTGATTCATGGGTTTATGAGAGCAGGATAAGACCTGATAATGAAAGGACGCTCTCTCTTTTAAAAGAGAAGGGCTTATCCTATGAGAAGGATGGTGCAATATGGTTCAAATCAACAGAATTCGGTGATTCTAAGGATAGGGTTTTGGTGAAAAAGAATGGAGAGTCTACATACTTCCTTACAGACCTCTCCTACCATAGAAATAAATTTGGGAGGGGTTTTGAGTGGCTTATAGATATTTTCGGTCCTGACCATCATGGCGATATACCAAGACTGAAAGGAGGGGTGGAGGCATTGGGATTTAAGGGGGATGCGCTTAAAGTCCTTATTGCTCAGCATACAACCTTTACCAGAGGTGGCAAAAAGGTATCTATGTCTAAGAGAGCAGGCGAGTATGTCTCCCTTGATGAGGTATTGGATGAGATAGGGGCAGATGCCTTAAAGTTTTTTCTGATGATGAGGAAAGCCTCTCAACATTTAGAGTTTGACTTGGAACTTGCCAAGAGGACATCTAAGGAGAATCCTGTATATTATGTCCAATACGCTCATGCAAGGATAGAGAGTATCCTTAAATTTGCAAAGGGCTTTGATTTAAAAGAGAAACCCCTTCTCTCTCTTCTAAGGAGAGATGAAGAGAGGGAACTTGTGAGGACCCTTTTAGAGTTTCCAGATATGGTAGAAGAGTCGTCCCTTAAACTTGAACCTCATCAGATAGTCTATTATCTCTTAGACCTTGCCACAAAGTTCCACTACTTTTATGAGCGGTGTAGAGTGGTATCTTCTGATAGGGAGTTATCAACTGCCAGACTCTACCTCTCCCAATGTGTGAAAAGGGTCCTAAGGATAGGGTTAGATATGATAGGTGTGTCTGCACCCGAAAGGATGTAAAGGAGGAAGAATGAATCTATCTGCCCTTTTAAGGCCAGAGAGAATAAATCTGACCTTGAGAGCGAGGAAGAAGGTAGGGGTATTGAGAGAATTGGTTTCAATGATAAAGAGAGGGGATGAGGTCGATCTCTTATTAGCCACCCTTTTGAAGAGAGAAGAGCTTGGCTCCACAGGTATAGGAAAAGGGATTGCTATTCCCCATTGCAGGTCTCTGATAGTAGATAAATTGGAACTCGCAGTCGGAAGGTCAGATAGGGGAGTGGACTTTGGAGCTATTGATAAAAAACCTGTTCATCTCTTCTTCCTTATAGTGGCTCCACCTCAAGACCCAGGAAATCAGTATCTCATAACCCTTGGAAAAGTAGCTCTTGTAGCCTCAGAGTTATCTAAGAGACAACAGTTCCTAAAACCAAAAACACCTGAGGAGTTCTTGAAACTTCTGAAGGAATTAGAGAAGAGGGTAAAATGAGGAAGCAGGTTGAACTTTTGATAAAACTCCATGATATAGACCTCCTTATAAGAGAGCTGGATAATCCTGAAGCAAGGAAGAAGTTTAGGAAGATGGGATTTAAACTTAAGGAACCGTCAATAGAGTTCTTAAAGGCTCGTCAGCAACTGGCAAAGAAGCTACCACCCAAAATCTTAAAAGAGTATGAGAGGATTATGCATAGATATAAAGATAGAGCAGTAGTTCCTGTCTTAAACGAGTTCTGTGGTGGATGTTATGTAAAACTACCCTCTGAGTTTCTCTCCCGGCGTAAGGAAGAGATTCAACGGTGTCCAAATTGTGGAAGATTTCTATACTGGTTGAAATAGCGGGGGCTGGATTTGAACCAGCGACCTTGAGGTTATGAGCCTCACGAGCTACCAGACTGCTCTACCCCGCAGTTTGTCTATAATTATAGAGGATATTTAGGGATTGTCAAGGGGTTTGCCTTGGATGACCTATCGGGATGATGTAAAGAGGGACTTCCCCTTTTGGTAGTCTTAGAATCTTTGCCACCTCATCATCAAAGAAAGCGCCTATAGGGACTCCTCCAAGACCCAGAGCCACTGCCTCCAGAAGTAAATTCTGCGCTGCGTGTCCTACCTCTATCCACATATATCTCACCCCCCTCTCTCCATACTTCCCTGTTATCCTTTTTGGAACACCTGTTATTACAAACACACACGGCGCTTCTCTCACATATTCCTGGGAGAGAGCAGCCTTACACAGTTCGTCCCTCAAGTCTTTATCTCCCAGTCTCTCTATTTTATGACCCTTTGGGATATAATGGAATAGCCCATCCCTTTTTATTAGATAGACCTCTAAGGGATATAGAGCCCCTGCTGATGGAGCTGTTCGGAAACCCATTCTCTTCTCTGTTATTCCCTGGGATGACCATAGAAGGGTAGAGATCTCTTCAAGGGTCAGTTCCTTCTTAGAGAAGCTCCTTATAGACCTCCTCTTCAGAAGGCATTCCTCAATAGATTTTCTGGTTTCCAAAGGGTCTGGGAGTTCTATCTTTTCCATTTTCCCTCCTTTCCCTGAGCAGAGAGTTAAGAATATAGAGATTATTCCTATCCCTCTCATAGAACCTCTCTTGGTTAGGATAAGAGGGAGATTGTCTTTGTCAATAGCATAAAAGCCGAAACCTATTCCCAATCCATCAATACCTGACAGGTATTAAAGTGGATGTCTACCGTATCCTCTACCTTAGAGGCATAACCGCCTGCTAAGACTACAGCTACTGGAATGTTTCTCCTTCTGCATTCACCTATTACAAGTTCGTCCCTCTTTCTCAAACCTTCCTTTGTCAATCTCAGA
This sequence comes from uncultured bacterium, assembly GCA_964634335.1. Lineage (GTDB taxonomy): Bacteria > Hydrothermota > Tepidihabitantia > CAYHGV01 > CAZWJY01 > CAZWJY01. The sequence goes on along the minus strand of CAZWJY010000026.1, from coordinate 3,863 downwards.
CTGCCCAGCATATCTCCTTCATAAGGGTCTGCTCCAGCCACATAGATGCAGAGTTCAGGTCTATGGTTATTAAGGATATAGGGGACAGCATAGGATAAATTCCTTAGATACTCCTCATCCCCGGTAAAATCCTTAAGTCCAATATCCCAATCACTCTGTTCCTTTATAGGATAGAGATTCTCCTGGTGTATAGAAAATGTAAAGACTTCCTTATCCTGTTGGAAAATTTTTGCCGTTCCATTTCCCTGATGGAGGTCACAATCTATAATGGCTACCCGATTGACTTTTTTCTCCTCTTTCATCTTTCTGATACCTACAGCTATATCATTTATATAACAGAAGCCCTCCGCGTGGTCAGGGAAGGCATGATGGAACCCCCCTCCTATATGCAGGCATTTCCCTTCTTCAAGAGCAGTTCTGCAGGTAAGGATGGTCCCCCCTGCCATAAGGGTGAATCCCTCAACTATCTCTCTTGATAGAGGGAGTTCTGAAAAGGCGGTTCTCTGAGTCCATCTTAGATTTAATAGGTCTTCAATATACTCTTCTGTATGAACGAGCTTAATATCTTCTATATCTGGAGGTTCAGGTTCTATAAACTCTATCCCTTCAAAATTCAATCTCTCCTTTAACATCCTGTATTTTATAGTAGGGAAGACATGCTCCCCTATATCTATGTAGTATCTATCGGAGTATACGAATTTCACCAAAGCGGGATATTAAAAGGGAGAGACATCTTTTCTTAAACCAGTAGGACCTTGAGGTTATCCTCTTTATCTGGGGGAGGTTTTTAAGAACAGCCTCTCTTCCTCTCTTTATACAGTAATCCAGCTTTCTGAAATTTGCCCAGTGTAGGTCAGGGAGTTGAGGGTGGATTACATAATCTGCCCTTTCAAGTAGGATATCCTGGAGTTTCTTACTGACAAGTTGATTACACCTTAAGAGAACTTGGAAAGCCTTTTCTAAGGAGCCTGGTGGTCCATCTCCACCCTTAGGGACTGAGACAAGGACAACCTGGGCACCCATTCTCTCCACTACCTCTATGGGAGCATTGGATGTTACCCCACCATCTACTAATAACATATCATCTTTTGAAAAAGGGGGAAATATGCCGGGCATAGCACTGCTGGCATATATTGCCTCCTTTAACTTCCCTTCTTTAAGAATAACCTCCCTTCCACTGATTAAATCGAGGGCTACACAGGCAAAGGGGATTTTTAAATCAGCAAATGTCTTGGCTTGGAATATCTTTGAGAAAGGGAGGAGGGCTTTCTCTTCTCCTATTACAGACTGTTTTACAAGAAATTCGGCAAAGATGATTTTGTCATTAAAATAGTTCTGAATCCTTCTGAGTAGAGAACCTTCCTCCTTCTTTTCAAAGACCTGAAGTCCAAGGTCTCTTAAAGCAGGGTCTGATGTGAACTCTAAAGCCTTTTTGTAGAGGTTTTTTATATCAGGGTCTAAGGAATAGAGAGCTCCAATGATAGCACCTATACTTGCTCCAGCAATAAAAGAGGGTCTAATCCTCTCCCTTTCTAATATTTCCAATACCCCTATATGGGAGAGTCCTCTTGCAGCTCCTCCTGATAGGACCAATCCTAACTTTGGTCTTGAGAACATCTCTCTTTTAAAAACTCTAAAAGCTCTTCCTGGTTGAGGGATAACTGGTCTCCTTTATTCATATCCTTTAATGAGTAGACCCCCTTAGAGAGTTCATCAGAGCCTATTATTATGGAATACCTTGCCTCATATAAATTCGCCCTGTGCAGATACTCTTTCAGTCTCTTCTCCTCATAATCCATAATAGCAGAGATCCCTGCATCCCTCAATTTTTTAAGGATACCCTCCCCTTCCTTTATTGCTTCCTTACCCAGGGGTGCTATGAACACCTTCATTCTTTTAATCTCAGGTCTTCTCTTCATAGCGAGCAAGATTCTATCTATCCCCAATCCAAACCCTAAGGCAGGTGTCTTTGAGCCTCCCATCTCCTCTACAAGGTTGTCATATCTACCTCCTCCGCCCAGGCTACTCTTAGCCCCTAACTTCTCTGATTCAAATTCAAATACCGTCTTTGTATAATAGTCCAGACCCCTTACAAGTTTTCGGTTCACTCTATAATCGATCTTTAAGGTCTTCTTTAAATCATTAAAATGGTCCCTGCAGTCATCACAGAGATAATCCTCTATCTTAGGAGCATTCTCATATATCCTCTGGCAATTCTCATCTTTACAATCAAAGACTCTTAGGGGGTTCTTCTCTGCCCTTATCTGACAATCCTTACATAGTCCATTTCTATTTTCCTCCAAAAAATTTGAGAGCGCCTTCTTAAATTCTGGTTGACACTTCCTGCATCCCACTGTATTTATTATAGTATTCACTTCTACACCAACCTCTTTCAACATCTCTACAGCCATCTCTATTATCTCGGTATCAACTTTTGGACTCTTCTCTCCGAGCACCTCCACACCAAACTGGAGATGTTCCCTAAATCTTCCTTTCTGTGGTCTCTCATATCTGAACATAGATTCTATATAGAATAGTCTACAGGGGATTTTGATTCTATTCTCTAAGACAGCTCTTATCACCCCTGCTGTTCCTTCAGGTCTCAGGGATATCTCCCTCCCCTTTTTATCCTTAAAGCTATACATCTGTTTAGTTGCAATATCTGATGTCTCTCCTGAGGAGCGGACAAATAATTCTGTAGATTCAAAAGTAGGGGTCTGAATTTCTTCAAAACCGTATACCTTTACTACTCTTTTGAATCTATCCAGGACCCATTCTCTTAAGAGAGCCTCGTCTGGGAGAATATCTCTTGTTCCCTTTGGACGGTGATATCTCATCCCCTAAGCATTTTATATACCTTAAAGGCGATAACCCCTAAGATAATTCCCACACAATCCGCAAGCAGGTCTCCCAGCTCACCACTCCTTCCAGGGACGAATCTCTGTAAGATTTCTATACCTGCCCCTAAGGTTATCCCGAATGGTATAGAGAACCATCCCCAGAGCCAGGTGCCGAGCCAACCCAGGATTCCATAAACAGCAGAGTGGGCTATTTTATCAAAACCCGAGGGTTGAGAAAATTCTGGTGAAGGGATAAAGGAGAGTATAAGAATCATTCCTGTCCATCCCCAGAATAGGACTTTTTTTCGCACTATTTATAGACCAGCTCTTTTACCCTCATCAGTCTTGTAAGGTCTGCTCTTTCATTTTCGCTCAATTTAAGGGTGATGAACTTTACTGTATCCTCAATGTTAGGGATGAGGACGAACTCTAAGGCATTCACCCTTCTCCTCGTCTTCTCTATCTCATCTGCTAAAAGTTCCAATGCCTTCTCCTTTTCAGCCAATTCTAATAACTTTGAGATGACCTCTCTTAAGGATTTAAGGGCAATATCAAGCTCTCCTGAGGTAGAGAGGAATCCATAGCATCTTGCTCTGCCCTCCAGTCTTTGGATAAGATGAGGAATCTTTACACTCATAACCCTTCTCTCTTCAGATTCTAAGGTAATCTGGATTCCTGGCAATGCAAGGGCTAAGGATAGGTCTCTGGGGACCATAAGGGCTCTGGCATATTGGAACCTTTTTAGGACATTAGTGAGTTCTCTCTCCACCTCTATTCTCAATTCTCTTATCTTATGGATGAGAAGGAGGATTCTATTCATTAACTCCTCCTGCTTATCTTTAAGGAGTTTATGCCCTCGTCTGGCAATTGCCAGACGTTTCTTTAATCTTAAAAGCTCCATCCTTGTGGGATTGACTGCAAGCCTCATAGACCATTTTACCCCTCTTCTCTAAAAAGTCAACCCTTTCTTGCAAGCGTCAACACACATGGTAATCAGTCTTATTGGAGGGTATTAGAGAATAT
>CAZWJY010000025.1:13154-14619 GCA_964634335.1 uncultured bacterium | reverse complement strand
TCTCCAAGGATTCATCGATCAATTTTTGTGTGGCAAAGAATCCTGGAAATAGAAGGTCAAGAAACAATCTAAAGTTTTCAGGATCTCCCTTATGTGGCGTCGCAGTAAGAAAGAGCATATGGTCGGTATTCTTTGATAGCACTTCCCCTAATTTGTATCTCTGAGTCCTTGATAACTTATCCCCATATCTATAAGCCGCCATCTTGTGGGCTTCATCAACTATAATCAAATCCCAGTCAACGCTTCCAAGTGAGGGCAAAATTTCCTCCCTCTTTGCAAAGTCCATGGAGGTAATAACCTGACTCTCCCTTAGCCATGGATTTTCTGCATAGTGGGCATCCAGTAAACCTCTATCAATTACTGTAAAGGGTTCTTGAAACTTTTCCTTTAATTCCCTTCTCCATTGGTCTTTAAGATGTCCCGGAACAATTATTAAAACCCGTTTTGCGATACCCCGTAATTTCAATTCTTTAAAGATAAGCCCTGCCATTATCGTTTTGCCTGCACCGGGATCGTCTGCAATCAGAAACCTTATCCTTGGAAGTTTTAAAATGTAACCGTAGACTGCCTCTATTTGAAAAGGCAAAGGGTCTATCTTGGAAGTGTTCATTGCTAAAAGGGGGTCAAAGATAGATGCGAACTTATAACGCTCTGCCTCGGTGATTAAAAATGCCTCACTCCCGGGAATAGAAAAATCTAAAACAAACTCCTTTGTTTTCAGTCTTTCAATATCTTTTTTTGATATTAATTGGTCTACATGCTCATTAGAGTAAATAGTCGCTCCTATGATATGAACATAGTCTCCAAATTCCTCGACTTTCTTTATTTCTACAGGTTCTCGCCAGAAAAGACCTTCGATTACGGTTCCCTCCTTTACCATATTTAATCCTCAATCCTTTTGATCGCCAGTGTATCCAGCATTATCTTTGGATTACAAACTATTCTCTCCTTGAAGTCTCTCATCCTATTCCTTTCTCCTCCACTTATCTACCTTCCTTGAGAGCATCTCTGTAAGTTTTACAAACTCTTTTCGGGTCATTCTCTTTGATATCTTGAGTTCTTCCTTCTTTAACTCCTTGTAACCATCAACAGAAGTCCTACCTATCTTCTTTAACTCCTTCATATCCTATCTTACTAAAATTTGTCTCTTTGTCAACCTTATATCTCCCAATCCCAATTAGTGTGCCCTTGCCTATATGGAGGACTTCTCCTGCCTTCAGGTAGGAGAGGAAGGGAGAGAGCCTGCCGCTGTAGGTTATCTCCCCTATAAGACCCTCCATTGGTATCTCCTTATCCTGACGCCTGGAATATCTTTTGAGGGGATAAAGTTTGAGATTCTGCTCCTCTGTCTCTATCCTCTTTGCCTTTCCTATCAGCCCCTTAAAGTCTATCCTTAAATCCTCCTGACAATGGAAATAGGCGAGAAGGGATATCCTCCTTAAGAGGTTGCGGATTAGGATATGGA
>CAZWJY010000025.1:3621-13144 GCA_964634335.1 uncultured bacterium | reverse complement strand
ATGGAATTCAAGAGACCTGGCAGGTTCTCCCCTGTGAATGATTCTCGTGGGTGTAAGGAGTCTGATTTTTATCTTCTGGATATCTCTTCTCAATGGCTTCAATTTTATCTTCTGCTTCTCTATCCTGCCTTTTAAAACCTTATCCTCTCCATCATAGATAACCCTTCTCCCCTGTTTTATCCTGGTGAGTTTGAGTCTCCCTCTCTTCTTACCCAGACCCCTTCCTGCCATCTGCTCAAAGGCATAGATGAAATAGGGGAGATAATCAATCCCCTTTCCTATGAGTAGAAGTCCAAACTCTATCTCCTCCTCAGGAGGAATCTCCTGCCGTGTATCCTCTGGTGGTTCAATAACAAAGGGATGGGGGACATAGGGGTATTTACGCATAATCTTGGATTCCTCTGGAAGAGGGGTCTCAAAGATATAGGAGTAGACACATTTTGATTTTAAGAGGCAGGAGGAGCAGGTCTTATCTTTAAAAGGGCAGGCTATCCTTTTGAAGGCATTTCCAAAACTCCCTCTGAAGGTTGAGCCCTTGTAAGGGGGGAGATGGAGAGATTCCAGGCTTTTTAATATAACCCTGAAATGGGAGACCTCCATAGGATAAAATAGTTAGTGAAAAGAGATTGTCAAGGAGTGAGAAGGGTAGTCTATACTTTTGATAAAACTAAGTTTGATTCTGGATAAGAAGGTAAATTCTTTTTATGAAATTTGGAAGCCTTCATATTTAGTTTTTTCACTTTTTCGCAAAAGTGAAATTCTGGGGGTTTGCTATTTGAAGTTGCAGCCACAGAGAGGTTGACATCCAGTTTTTCTTTATTATCCTTAAGATATGTTCCTATTCAATACTATCAGTCATAGGAAGGAGGAGTTCTCCCCTTTGAAGGACTCTGTGAGAATCTATGCCTGTGGTATGACAGTCCAGGATAGACCCCACCTTGGTCATATGAGGGCTTATATCACAGTGGATGTCTTGAGAAGATACTTGGAGTCTCTGGGATATAAAGTCACCCTGGTTCAGAACTTCACAGATATTGATGATAAGGTGCTCATAAGGGCAAGGGAGGAAGGAAGGGACTACAGGATTCTTACCCAGAGATATATAGATGAATACTTGGATGTAGCGGATGAACTGAATATCAAGAGGGCATCTTTCTATCCAAGGGCTACCCAACATATCCAGGAGATTATTGAACTTATCCAGAGACTCCTCCAGAAGGGGCTTGCCTATGAGGCTGGAGGAGATGTCTACTATGATGTAACAAAGTTCCCTGGCTATGGGAAACTTTCAGGAAAGAGGATAGAAGACCTGATAGCTGGAGCAAGGGTAGAACCTACTGAGCATAAGAGAAATCCATTGGACTTTGTCTTATGGAAGGGTAAAAAGGAAGGGGAGCCCTACTGGCTTAGCCCCTTTGGAGAGGGGAGACCTGGGTGGCATATAGAATGCTCTGCAATGGCGATGCACTATCTTGGTGAGACCCTGGATATCCATGCAGGGGGTGAGGATTTAATCTTCCCCCATCACGAGAATGAGATTGCCCAGTCTGAAGGGGCAACAGGGAAGACCTTTGTAAGGTTCTGGTTCCACAACGCCTTCTTGAACCTGAAGGGGGAGAAGATGGCAAAGTCTACAAAACACTACTATGCAGTGAGGGACCTTTTGGAAAAATACTCCCCTAATGCCTTGAGACTCTTTCTGCTCCAGACCCATTATAGAACTCAGATAGAATTTGACTTTGAAGCAGTTGAGAGGGCAGAGAGGTCATTTAAAAGGATAGAGGATTTCCTCTTAAGGGCTGAGCCAAATCTGGCTAAAGAGTGGCAGATAAAATCTGATAGCCCTTTTAGAGAGGCTATGGAGGATGACTTAAATACACCAAAGGCATTAGCCCTTATCTTTGATTTGGTGAGTCAGGGGTTTAAGGCATTAGAGGAGAATAGAGACCTTTCAGATTATTACTATCAGGTGAAGAGATACTTGGAGATTTTAGGGTTTGAGTTCACTCATCTCAAACGAGAGAGAAGAAAGAAAGAGGAGGAGCTCCTCCAGCTCGTGATAAAGACAAGGCAGTCTTTAAGAGAAAAGGGGGAATACAGCCTTGCGGATGATGTAAGGAAGGGACTTTTAGATATCGGCTATAAGATTGAGGATACAAAAGAGGGGACAAGGGTAATTGAGAAACCAGATTGAAATATAAGAATTGGATAATATCGCCAAGGTTATTGACTCTACCCTGTTAAGACCTGATGCTACAGGAGAGGATATTGTAAGATTATGTCAGGAGGCTAAGAGATATGGATTCTTTGCAGTCTCTATCCAGCCCTATTGGGTTGGTCTTGCCAAGGAGATTCTAAAAGACTCTGAGGTAAAAGTAGACTCTGTTGTGGGCTTCCCCTTTGGTGCAGAGACAACTAAAATAAAGACCCTTCAGACTCAGGAACTGATAGATAGAGGGGCAGATGAGATAGATATGGTCCAGAATATTGGAGAGCTTAAATCTAAGAATTATAAAGCAGTGAGGGATGATATAGCATCTGTGGTGAAGACCGCACCAGGGAGGATAGTAAAGGTCATTATTGAGTCAGGACTATTGACAAAGGATGAAATTGTTATATCCTGTAAGATAGCGGAAGAGGCAGGAGCCGATTTTGTGAAGACCTCTACAGGATTCTTTGGGAAAGGGGCTACTAAGGAGGATGTGGAATTGATGCATAAGACGGTAAAGATAGGAGTAAAGGCAGCAGGGGGAATAAGGGATTTAAAGACCTTAAAAGAACTCTTAAAGGTGGGTGCTACAAGGATTGGCACCAGTGCAGCTAAGAGGATAATGGAGGAGTTTTTAAGAAAGGAGGAGTAGATGAAGATGAAAGCAGTGGTTAAAACAAAGCCAGAGCTTGGGGCAGAGTTCTTAGAAGTAGATACACCAAAACTTAAACCTGATTGGGTGATTGTGAAGGTGAGGGCGACCTCTATCTGTGGAACTGATGTCCATATCTATAAATGGGACCCCTGGTCTGATTCCAGGATAGGTAAGAAGAATCTTCCCCAGATTCTTGGTCATGAGGTGGCAGGAGAGGTGGTAGAGGTGGGGAGCCATTGTAAAAGGATTAAGGTAGGAGACTACATCTCTGCTGAGACCCATATCTATGACCCTGGTGATTTAACTTCCCTTCTGGGAAGTTTTCATATAGGTAAGAATATGAAGATCCTTGGTGTGGACTGTGACGGTGCCTTTGCAGAATACTTTGCTATCCCTGAGTCTGTATGCTGGAAGAACGATAACTCTATCCCTCCTGAGTTTGCTACTATCCAGGAGCCTCTTGGTAATGCCACCTATGCTGTTCTTGGAGAGGATGCTGATGTAGCTGGCAAGACTATGCTCATTACAGGAGATGGTCCTATCTCTCTATTTGCAATTGGTGTTGCCAGGGTATGTGGAGTGGCAAAGATAATCCACTTTGGTAAGTATGAGTTTAATATGGAGATAGCAAAGAGGATGGGTGCAGACTATCAGCTATATACAAATAAGACCACCCCAGAGGAGAGGTATGAGTTCGTTATGGACCTTACCCAGGGGTTTGGTGTAGATATCGCCCTTGAGATGGTAGGGAAACAGGATTCTATAAACGATTGCTTTAAACTTGTGCGTAAAGGAGGGAGGGTGAGTGCCTTTGGTATACCTCCGGAATCTCCTCTGCCCTTAGATTATGCCAATGGGATAGTCTTTAAGGGTTGTCAGGTCCATGGCATAAGTGGAAGGAAAATCTTTGATACCTGGTATAGGAATTGCAACCTCCTGGCATCAGGGAGATTGGACCCCTCACCAGTCATTACCCATATGTTTATGCTTGAGGACTTTAAGAAGGGGTTTGATGAGATGATGAAGAGACCGAGAAGGTCTGCAAAGGTTATCCTCTTCCCTATAAGGGAAGAGTATGAAGCTGCTAAGAAGAGGAGAGGGATTAGCTAAAGAAAGGAGGAGAGATGTATGGAGAAAAATTTAAAAAGCATCTACAAGATGAACTCAACTCCATAAAAGAGGCGGGTCTATATAAGGAGGAGAGAATCATCCAGTCCCCTCAGGCAGCAGATATAAATGTGAGATATCCAGAGACAGACCCTCCAAAGGAAGTGATAAATATGTGTGCCAACAACTACTTAGGTCTATCCAGCCATCCAAAACTGATTGAGGCTGCAAAGAATGGTCTGGAGGAACGAGGATACGGTATGTCCTCGGTAAGGTTCATCTGTGGAACCCAGGATATACATAAAGAGCTGGAGCGTAAACTCACCAAGTTCTTAGGCACAGAGGATACCATCCTCTACTCCTCTTGTATGGATGCGAATGCAGGCTTCTTTGAGGGACTCTTTACCAAGGATGATGTAATCATCTCTGATAGGCTCAACCATGCCTCTATCATTGATGGGGTGAGGCTCTGTAAGGCAGAGAGGAGAATCTTTCAACATATGGATATGGAGGATTTGGAAAAACATCTAAAGGAGACCCAGAATAAGAGGTTTCGGGTGATTGCTACCGATGGTGTCTTCTCTATGGATGGAGATATTGCAAAGCTGGATGAGATCTGTGACCTGGCTGATAAATACGATGCCTTGGTGATGTTTGATGACTCCCATGCAACAGGGTTTATTGGTAAGACAGGGAGAGGGACCCATGAATACCGTGGGGTTATGGATAGGGTGGATGTGATTACCACTACCCTTGGAAAGGCTATGGGAGGAGCCTCTGGAGGATGCACCTCTGGAAGAAAAGAGATAATAGAGATGCTTCGTCAGAAGTCCAGACCCTATCTCTTCTCCAATACCCTCTGTCCTGTTGTAGTGGCAGCAGCCATAAAGGCAGTAGACCTCCTGTCAGAGACTACAGAACTGAGGGATAAATTGGAGTGGAATACCAAATATTTCAGGGAGAAGATGACTGAGGCAGGTTTTGATATAAAGCCCGGAATCCATCCCATCGTCCCTATAATGCTCTATAATGCCAAGCTCTCCCAGGACTTTGCCAGAGACCTCTATCATGAAGGGATCTATGTGATAGGGTTCTATTATCCTGTTGTCCCTAAGGGAGAGGCAAGGATAAGGGTTCAGCTCTCAGCAGCCCATGAGAAGGAACACTTAGATAGGGCAATCGACGCCTTTATAAAAGTAGGCAAGAAGTATGACATCTTAGGAAAGACAAGGGAACAGATTATAGAGAAGTACGGGCTGTAATCTATAAGAGTAGGGTGCTGAAGTAGAATAAGAGACTAAGGAAGGAAAGAGGAAGGTATCCTATATTAAGGGATGGATAAGGTTAGGGCTCACCTCTTTGTCTCTGGATGGGTCCAGGGGGTCTTCTTCAGAGCTAATACCAGAGATAAAGCCCTGAGATATGGAGTAAAGGGATGGGTAAGAAATCTTCCAGATGGAAGGGTAGAGGTTATATGTGAGGGGGAGAGAGAGGATATACAGAGGCTCATTGAATGGTGTAAGAAAGGACCTCCTGGAGCCAGAGTAGAGGGCGTAGAGGTCCACTGGGAGAAGTATAAAGGAGAATTTGAGACCTTCTCTATAAAGTATTTCTAAATTACTTTTCAGCCCTTTCTATAGTCTGCAGTACCTCTTCCTCATCCTTAGCATTCCTCAAACTTCTCCTTATATCCTCCCTTCTCAAAATTTTTGATAGTCTTGCAAGGGTTAAAATGTATTCAGACTTCTTATCCTCAGGAGCTGCGATTAGGAATACAAGGTAAGAGGGCTTTCCATCAATGGAGGAGAAGTCTATCCCTTCCATAGACCTACCAAAGGCTAAAACCAATTTCTTTGCTGACTTAGTTCTGGCATGGGGGATAGCTACCCCAAAACCAATCCCTGTGCTCTCTAAGTTTTCCCTTTTTAAAATTGCCTTCAAGAACTCCTCTTCATCAGTTATAACCCCCTTTTTTAGAAGAGGGGAAGTCAATTCCTTTATAACCCCTATCTTATCCTTTGATTTTAATTTAAGAATTATCACTTCTAACAGCTCCCTTATGCTTTCCATATTACCTCCTATTTTATTATGGCTATAGAAGCCTTACTCTCTCTTATCAGTTTCTCAATCTCTATCCCACTATTTATCCCTAATACCACCATACCTATCTCATAGCTCTCTACCATAGAGTTGATAAGAGATATAGCTTCTCCCTCTTCCAAGAAAAGGGAGACCTTAACTTCTCTCTCAAAAGCTTCATCCTCTATCTTATATAGATAGCTCCACCCCTCTTCCTCCATCTCTGAACGAATCTCTTCAGCTCTTTTCTTTAATCTCTTTGCCTTATCTTCTATCCTTTGAGAATATAAGAGATAGAGGACATATACCCGACTCTTTAATACCTTTGCTATCTTTAATACCCAGTCTACAGTCTTCTTAGACCTGCTCTTCTCATCTATATAAAGGAGAATCCTCTCCATCTACTTTCCTATACAGAAGTTCTCAAATACTTTATTTATAATCTCCTCAGGTGTAGTCTTGCCTATAATCTCTCCCAAGGCGTCCAGAGCTTTCTTCAATTCAATCGCTTCAGTCTCAAGATAGGGTTGTTTGGCTGAAGTCTTTAAAGCCTTAAGTGCCCTTTTCAATGCTTCAAGGTGTCGCAGATTGGTTACTATAGGGGATTCTCCATCAACCCTGTATCTCTCAACTATCTCTCTTTTGAGGTCCTCTATCCCATATCCATACTTTGCTGATACCTCAAGAACCTTTCCTTTAAAAAATCCCTTATCCAGTTTAGGTTCCAGGTCTATCTTATTTAAGGCAATAATCCTTTCTCTCTTCTGAGTGAGTTTCAATAGAGCGATATCTTCCTCCTCTATCTGGGAGGAGATATCGAAAACTAAGAGGAGGAGGTCTGCTCTATTTAAGAACTCCCTTGTCTTTTCAACTCCTAAGGCATCGAGTTTAGATTCTGGGTTAAACCATCCTGCAGTATCAAAGAGGTGGACAGGAAGACCATCAAGTTCTATTAAACCCTCTATGGAGTCTCTTGTAGTAGCAGGGATTTCACTCACGATAGCCCTCTCCTCTCCTATTATTCTGTTGAATAGGCTTGACTTACCCACATTCGGTCTTCCCAGAATTACTACTTTGAGCCCTTCCCTCAAAAATCTCCCTCTCTCTCCCATCTCTATCAGTTCCTCTATCTCCTCTTCTATACCTCTTAAATCTCTATTGGTATCTATAGTCTCCTCCTCAAAGAATTGGAGTTCTGCTTCTACCTCTGCCAGTCTCTCTTTTATCTTTTGTGAGAGTCTTTCTATTTTGGATGATAACCTTCCCCTAAGAAGAGAGAGAGCAACCTTTCTTGCTCTATCTGTCTGGGCATTTATGAGGTCTAAGACCGCCTCAGCCTGGGAGAGGTCTATCCTTCCATTGAGAAGTGCTCTCTTAGTAAATTCACCGGGCTTGGCAAGTCTTGCGCCTGAGGAGAGGATAGCCCTCAGGACTGCTTCACTCACAGCTATTCCTCCATGGCAGGAGACCTCTACCATATCTTCACAGGTGTAACTCCTTGGGGAGCGAAAGATGCTGACAAGAACCTCATCTAAGAGTTCATCCGTTTCTGGGTCTCTTATCCATCCATACTGGATAGTATGGGAAGGGAGAGAGGATAGCCTCTTCTTGCCTTCAAAAACCTTATCCACAATCTTAATAGCATCTGCTCCTGATACTCTTATTACTGCAATTCCACCTCTTCCCTTGGGGGTAGAGATAGCTGCGATGGTAGCTTCCATCACTTAGGTGCTATTATTACATTCTTTTTATAACCCGAGCCTATGGTATACACCTTAATCCCTTCGACAGGGTCAAGGGTCTCTTTTACAGATTTTAGCTCCTTATCTGTCAAAAGGTCTAAAGCCATCTCTCTTTTATTCTCCAGAACTATCTTGGCAATAGCTAAGGCTTTCTTTTTTAAGAAGTTGATCCTTCGCATCTTATAACCACCCACATCTACCAGTATCTTTGGTAAGGTTCCATACTTACGCTTCAGAATGATTTTACAGAGGTAGTGGATAGCCTTGAGGGTCTCTCCCTGTTTCCCTATGAGGATCCCATCAGACCCTCTTGTTCTTATATTTGCATAATACCCCTGGTCAGTCTTTTTGACCTCTACTTTTCCCCGAAGTCCGGAATATTGGGTAAAGGTCTTTAAGATAGTGTAGAGGTCCTTTCCTATATCTTCCGCCATTTTATACCTCCCTTACGTACCAAAATCTGTTCTATTATAGAGAGGATATTAAAGATAAACCAGTATAACTGTAATCCTGAAGGGAATTTTAAAAAGATTACAGTAAAAAAGATAGGCATAAGGATCTGGAACATCCTCTGTCGCTTATCTGTAGATGTGAGAAGGGTCTGGACTAAAAAGGAAGCTCCCATTAGTAGGGGGAGTATGTAATAGGGGTCCTTTACAGATAGGTCGTGAATCCAGAAGAGGAAGTCTGCTCTGCGCAACTCTACTGTGGAACGGAGGACTGCATAAAGGGCAAAGAATACAGGCATCTGTATAAGGAGAGGGAGACAGCCTGAGATAGGGTTTACCTTGTAGAGTTTATATAACCTCATCATCTCCTGATTCATCCTCTGAGGGTCATTCTTGTATCTCTTCTTCAACTCCTCCAATTTTGGTTGAATAGCCTGCATCTTATGCATCTGCTTAAAGGAGAACCTTGAGAAAGGGAAGAAGATAAGTTTCATTAAGAGGGCGAAGAAGACAATAGCCCAGCCGTAATTCTTAAAAAAGGAGAAGAAGGTCTTTAAGAGATAGAGAATCCCAAGGGATATAGGTCTATACCAGAAGGCACCAAGACTTATGGTTTTCTCAAGACCACTCTTATAACTCTTCAAAAGGTCATATTTCAAGGGTGCAAATACCAGTTTATACCTATTCTCAGGATAAGGGATAGAAAGGGTGAACCCTAACCTATCCCTCACTACCTTTGCCTTGGGAAGGGTATCAGGGCAAGAGAAGACTTTAATAGAGCTTGGGGGTTTCTCAAAGAATGTCCCTGCAAGGAAGTATTTGGAGGAGAGGGCAACCCACTCGAACTTCTCAGAGGAGGGAATCTTCCCTATATTCTTGGCAGCAAAACCCTTAACCCCTTCCCCGGTCTTTAGGAATATTCTAAAATTTCTCAGGTCATCTCCGATATCGGGTTCGGTTGTATTAAGCCCTTGCTCCCATCCAAGTTGATAACTGTATCCCTTGGGCACAGAGATCAGTAGGTTACAATTGTAGCCATTCCCTAAGCTGAACCCCTTTCTCAAAGTATCCCCTTCCCACTCATAGAAGAAGTCCACCCTATCCTTCTGGAGCCTGAATTTCCATAAAACCTCTCTCGTATCAAAACTGGTATCAGGTGAGAGGAGCGTGAGATTGAGAACCGACCCTCTTTTTGGTATAAGGTCCACCCCTGGATATTCCTTAAGCTCTGCAGATATTAAATCTCCCCCTAAGGTAGAGAATTTGAGCCTCAGTCTATCAT
>CAZWJY010000025.1:0-3611 GCA_964634335.1 uncultured bacterium | reverse complement strand
TCTATCATTTTCCAGGACCCAGGTATCTGGTTTAACCTTTATCTCCTTTTTAAAAACAGGAGGGGGTTTCGGTCTCTCTACCCTCTCTTTGGGAGGAGGTGATTTTGGAGGAGCAGGCTGGGGTCTCTGGGGTTTTGTTATAAGGGTGAAGAGTAAGAGAATAAAAAGGATTGCGAGCATAGCTATAAGCATTCTTCTATTATCTTCCACCTCTACCTCACTGGGTCATATCCCCCTTTAGAAAAGGGGTTGCACCGCAGAACCCTCCATAGACCCATACCCAGCCCTTTAAATACCCCATACCTTTTCACGGCTTCAATAGTATAGTTTGAGCAGGTAGGGGTGAATCTACAGCTCGGAGGGAAGATAGGAGAGAGGAGGATTTGATATCCCTTTATAATAGCTATTATTACCCTATTCATCCTTAAAACCCTTCATAAGACTCTCTATCTCTGATTTCAATTCTGCAAAACTCTTATTCACAGCTTTCTCCTTAGCATAGAGGAGGAAGTGGTAGTTTTGAGGGAACCAGTCTTTATTACATCTGTAGATCTCCCTAAGCCTCCTCTTTAAAAGGTTACGCTGGGTAGCCCTTTTTATCTTCCTTGAAGTGGCAAAGAGGATACCCCTCTTCTCTCTCTTAAGGTATTTAATCACCACCGTGGGTCCTGATAGCCTGTGATGAGAAGAGAAGAGTGGCTTTATCTCTCCTCTCTTCCTTAATATCTCCTCTTTTCTCAGTCTCATTCATACAGCCAGTCTTTTCCTTCCCTTCCTCCTGCGGTGTTTAAGGACCCTCCTTCCCCCAGGAGTAGAACGTCTTGCCCTAAAGCCATGGGTACGCTTTCTCTTTATATTACTTGGTTGAAAAGTCCTTTTCGGCATAGTCTATGATAGAGAAGGATTTTAAGATGTCAAGGTTTAGATTTCTGAAATTTACCCATAATTTATGGGTTTAACTTCACCCCTGTCATTGTGAGCCCGTGGTCTATGCTCCTCGCAATGACCATTAAATAAGGGAAAGGTATCTACCCTATCTTAATAACCTTCTTTATCATCCGATATCTCTTCCCCTTTAACTCAAAGAAGTAGAGACCCTTAGGGACTCTTTTACCTGCTTTGTCTCTCCCATCCCAGAGGATTACAGATGAACCCTTTAGAGGCAATACCTGTATAAGTCTGGCAGATATATCATAGATTCTCAGTATCCCCTTTGTTGGAGAGGATATCCTGATATTTTTAGAGAATGGATTGGGATAAACCTTTAATAGGGGTCTTGGACTCAGAGGTTTTCTCTCTTCCTCTATCCCCATAAGGTATAGACCTGCCTGCCAGCAGGCTAAGTTGGCAACTGCCTCTGCCCATAAATCTTGAGGATGATTCTCATACCATCTGCTTATAAGCCCACCTATCTCAGGTTTAAACTCATAAAGCCATAACCACCGCATACTCACAAAGGGTGCATCCTCATCTCCATATTCACCAGAGGGGTCGAGATGGCTGCGAAAAGTGGGGTGGATAGAATCTGAGTTTGACCATATTACCTTAAGCATAGTATTGGCAAATCTTAAGAGCTTCTCATAAGGATAGAATTGAGAAAATTGATAGTCGTGATGAGCGAAGTTTACAAATTCCACCTCTATATTTGAATGGTCATCCTCTGGTCTCTTATAGCAGGAGATATGAATATGATAGCCTCCAGGTCCATAATGTAGGTGTTCACCCTTAGAGAGGATGCAGTATCTCCTATCCGAGAGCTCCTCAAATTTTATCCACATACTGATTTTATTAAAGTCCTGTATCTCAGGACTTGAGGGAACCATGACATAATCATCTCCGCTAAACCTTAAGGCTCTGCCTTCCTTACCCTCAACCCATTCAGGGGTTCCATAGATAACCCCATCCCTCCCATTACCACTTGCATCCTTGGCATTGCCATCAAACTTCCAGTATGCGATTAGATTACCGCCCCTTTCTATCTTCACCTCATCGAGGAGACCCACAAAGAAACTGCCTATTTCAGGGCGACTGCCAAGCCATAACCCCCCACCACTCGGTCCTATCTTACCCTGGGTTGAGCCTCTCCAGAGAAGGGTTGTGCCATCGCTATCATATATCTCCAAGGATATAGTATCTCCATAATGGGTAAGGAGAATCTTATACCATTTATCTAAGGAGTCTATCGTAGTTGTAGAGAGAGCCCAGATATTATTTTCAGAATCAAAACCCCAGGCTAAGAACTCCCCTCTATAATCCATATACCTCCATACATAGGCATCTATTGATGGACAATAGCATAACCCCTTTTTCTCTGGATATGGTGCATCATGCCAGCCCGCGCCTGTATACTCCCAATTCCCAAAATCCTGAAACCAGTTTGAGGCTATATCCTCTACGGTATCCCTGTAATATTCTGATAATGTAGGGTCAGGGGAGTTATAATAAGGTGGGTGATAATACTTAGAGTGGGAGATTTTCCATAGAAGGAGGAGGAGGCTACCATAGGCTGTATACCAGTTATGGGGAGTTTTCCAGTATTCACAACCCCTCCAGGAAGGGATGACTTCATTCTCAAGATAGTAGAGGTATTTATTCGCCTTATCCTGATATAAGGAGTAGAGACTGTCTGAGGAGAAGATAAGATATATACACCAGGCAATAGGTGTAAATCCATGCCCTTCTTCAACTAAGGAGGACTCTCTTAGCTTTGAATCTACAACATAATCGCAGTGGTCTATAAGTCTATCCCACCACTTCTGGGATTCCTGTTCTGGCTCACCACGAGCCACCGAAGCCCTATACATAGATATATATGCCCTTATCGTGTAAGCCTCTCCCCAGCCCAGGGCAGAGGAATGAGAGATGGGGTCTGGCCATCTTGAATTGAACTCCTTATACCAGTCTATGGGTTTGGGGTTCTGAACTAACCCAGAGTTTATGAGAAATAGGATAATACCTATCATTTTTAAAATATACGCCAGAAATCCAACCTGTCAAGATTTTGTCGTTGCAACTTTAGACCGCAACTGTTTCTTCAACTTTAACATTCACAACCCCTCTTTAGCTCCTTCTTCCTCTCTCAATCTGAACCTTCTTATCTCTTCTTTACCTTGAAATCTACCAGGGAGATACCTCAATTCAACCTTTTAAGAGGAATTTTACCCTGAAAGTTGCTATTTTGAAGTTGTAACCACAGACTCCTGTGGAATGAGGGTGTCCTGTAGAATGACTTCTGATAAGCATGTATCCTCACCATAAAAAGGAGTTTCTATAGCCCTCTGGATATGTCTATTCCACGGGGTTGACAAAAGCTTAGAAGTTTTCTATAATGGAATTAGGCAATTTGAGGAGAAGGGATGGTAGGTAAGGAGCCAAGCATAAAGTCAAGCGCCCAGAGCCTAAAGCCTAAACAAGGAGATAAAATGTTAAAAGGTTTTAAAGTCCTGGATAAGATTAAGTCCTCACTTTTGGCTATTCCTTTTATAGCGGGATTGATAGCCCTTTTTATACCCCAATCTACCCTTGCAGATGGACCAGATACTCTGTGGACGAAAACCTATGGTGGTTCAGATGATGAGGAGGGCTACTCAGTGGAGCAGACATCAGATGGA
>CAZWJY010000024.1:5883-14872 GCA_964634335.1 uncultured bacterium | reverse complement strand
AATTTTGTGTTATCTCAAAATCAGATTGAGTATCCCTCCCACAATTAGAGCAGAAATAATCATAATTAAGGCAGATTTGAGCATATCTTTTACTCCAAGTTCTCTAATCAGAATTACAAAGGTGGCTACACAGGGGAAATACATAGCCAGAACCACCGATGCTACTACAAGCTGCTTCAGGGTCAGATTTAAAGGAGAAAGCATTCCTACAGCAACATCCTTACGCAAGAACCCAATGACAAGAGCACCAACCGCCTCTTTGGGTAATCCAAGGATTCCTGTTACTATCGGTGCGGTAAATCTACCAATGAATTCAATGATTTGAAGAGAATAGAGGATATTTACGATAAAGACCCCAAGGATAACATAAGGAATTGCTTCTCTTAAGAACCCTATTACTCTCATCCAGAGTTTTTTACCAAGTGCTACTATGTATGGGAGCCGATAAGGTGGGATTTCTACAAATATCTCAGGACTCTCACCTTTTAGAATGAAATTGAGCAGAATTCCAAGAATTATCCATACGACGAATAGTGTTCCAAAAACTAAACCAAGTCCCCTTGCTCCAAACTTTCCCACTAATCCCATAATCATTGCAATCTGTGCCATACAAGGAACTGCTATTGCCATAAGTGTCGCTGCAATAAACCGCTCCCTTTTTGTCTCCAATACCCTTGTAGATAAAGCCCCAGGCACATTACAACCTAACCCTAAAAGCATTGGAATTATGGCAAGACCATGAAGTCCAAGTCCATGCATCAACCTGTCCATTAGAACACCCAGCCTTGGCAGATAACCTGAATCCTCAAGAAAGCTTAAAACCAGATAGAAGGCAAAAATATAAGGCAAGACCATTGCAAAGGGGACGAATAGACCCGTTGTCAGAAGCCCTAAGGATTCAACAAAGTCTATCTCTCCTTCAACCAGTTTACCAATCAATATATTATGAATAAATCCAGAAGAGCCTAAAAGGGAAGAGAGTTTTAGCATTAAAGGTGCCCAGAGTTTTTCAAATATAGGCTCCAAACAATACCCTATAAGCCCTTCGCCTATGAATCTTATAACCTTGAAAGCGAGATATAAAACTCCTACTGCGATAGGGATTCCAGTCAATGGACGCACAGAGGCATCACCAAGGCTCTCTAAGAATGTATGATGACGATGGGTTACCCTCTGGACTTGAGAAATGATTTTTCCTATCTCCTCCCATCTCTTCTCCTCTTCATATTCATAAATATTTACTTTTGCATCCTTTAATCTTGAGACGAGCTTTAAAATCCCTTCACCAGTTATCGCACAGGTAGGGATAATAGGGACGCCGAGAATCTCCTCAAGTTTTTCTCTATCTATAAAGATTCCTGTATGCTTTGCCTCATCCCAGAGGTTTAAAGCAATAACAACTGGTATATCTCTTTTCAATAACTGAAGAGTAAGATTAAGATTTCGCTCGAGATTTGTGGCATCCACGACATTTATGACTATATTCCCCTCTTCTTCTATTGCTTTGTTTAACATCTCCACTGCTACCTCTTCAGCCTTTGATGTAGGCTCAAGGGTATAAGTCCCTGGAACATCTATCACCTCAACCTTCTCTCCTTCTATCCTCATATATCCCTTGGTAAACTCAACTGTAGTTCCAGGGTAATTTGATGCAATAACCCTTACCCCTGTAAGTCTGGAGAATATCACACTCTTACCCACATTTGGATTACCCATAAGAAGGATCTTACGCATTCTTAGTAGTCCACTGTCCATAGTCCATGGTCATCTTAGAGACTTTCTTAGAGCCTGCAACATCTTTATAATCGTTTCTGCCTCAACATATAGCCTCTGGAAGTTTTCATTATCGATTAGATTCCTCCTTTTGGCAATGTAAAGGCAACTGACCACTTCTATTGCTGAACGGATGGCATAGCCGATAAATTGACGGAATTCTGCATTACTCTGCCCGGTAGAACCTTCCGCTATATTCAAGGCTATAGGAAATGCCATTTCACTCCCTTGGCTGTGGATTGTTGTCCGTGGACTGTGGACTAACCACAATTTTCCTCGCCATACCAAATCCTATAGCTACCTGAGTATTTCCCACCTGCAATATCAGGGGTCCTCCCATAAACTCGCTGGATACCTTAAGAATCTCCACCCCTTCTCTTATCCCCAGGGTCTCCAGTTTTCTTCTAAGACCGTATCCTCCAAGGATTCTTACTACTGTAGCCTTCCTACCTGCCCTCAGTCTGGTAAGGTCTATTTCATCATCCATGGACCTGGAAGGAGCCTCCATCCCCATATATACTCCAAGACAGACCATCCTAAGAGGAGTAAAGCCAGAGCATAAGCCATATTCTCTGTCTCTGTTTTTGCCCTTACCATCTTATAGCCTGAAAGGATAGCAAGGAGGGCAAATATCCCAGAACTCGGATAGGTTATCCAGGATGTCCTGCCCATAAGCTCAAACTGGTTTATCATCACAAAGTGTAAAAACCATATAGCATTGAAATGTCCTAAACAGAAGAGAGGACCTGTAGGTAGATATCTTTTAACCCCAAAAAGGATTATAAAGAAGGTGAATAGAGCTAACACAGGAAACATCTGCCATTGAGCAATCTCTATGATACCCAGATTCTCCATCACCTCTCCTAAGAATCCCCAGAGAAATAGACCTGAGAATATGCCATAGTAATTCCTCTTCCTCTCTTCTGGAATCTTTATAGAGAAAAAGAGAAACCAGATTCCCAGTATTAGTAACAGGATTCCTATAAAAACAGTTGGCAGAGTTCCCCATCTATAGACCCCAACAAGCCCCATATAGGTTCCGGCAAAGACTAATAGGACAGAGAATAGACACTTTAACCCCTTTCTACCCATTCTTCCTGCACTTTGAGCAGAGCCCGTATATTACCAGTCTGTGGCTCTTTACCTCAAATCCCTTCTCTTTGGCAATTTTATTCTGAAGTTCCTCTATCTTAGGTTCTAAGAACTCAACTATCCTTCCACATTTTATGCATACAAGGTGGTCATGGTGTATACGTTTCCACTTATGTTCAAAGTATATCTCTCCTTTCCCAAGGTCTACGGCTGAAGCTATCCCTGCCTCTACTAAAAGCTTCATAGTCCTGAAGACTGTAGAATAGCCAATCTTAATCCCTTTCTTTCGCATCATCTCATAGAGGTCATAGGTAGAAAAGTGGCGTTTTATACCAAGAAAGGTCTCTAAGACCTCTTCCCTCTTCTTGCTATGCTTCAGACCCTTCTTTTTGCAGAAGTCAGCAAATACCTCTTCCTCATTTTTGAAATTGATTTTCATTACTGAAATTATAGTGGAGCATTCTCTCTTGTCAAGGGTCTCCATTTTAGAATCTCACAGCCAACCCTACTCTGTATATCCTCTTAGCTTCGTTGACCATCAAATCTTGATATTCCTTTCCAAAGAGGTTATCTATGGTAAGGAATAATCTGGCTTTTCCTAAAAAGGTCTTATTGGCTCTTAGATGGGTTAAGAAATAATGGGGTAGCTTCTCTTCATTATACGAGTCTTCAAACCTGGTGCCTACATACTCTTCTATTAAGGTAAGATTAAAGCCAAGTCTTCTATTATAATAGTCCACTTCCGCATTTGCTCTATGATGCGGACTATAAGTGAGTTCTTTATCTATCTCTTTATCTTTGGTCTTCAAAAAGCTATACTTTATAATACCTGTAAGCTCTTCTATAAAGAACCTGCTCTTTACCTCTATCTCTACTCCCTGAGTAAATGCGCTCCCGATATTTTGATAGGAATAGACTGAACCAGGCTCAGCCCAAAAGCCCTGAATCATATCCTCAAGATTATGCCTGAATAGAGAAATTTTTCCATAGAGAATATCTCGCAATTTAGACTTAAGCTCTAAGTTATATCCTGTGGATAATTCAGGCTTAAGTTCAGGGTTCCCCTTTATCCAGAACCCTCCTCCTCCTTTATGTCGGGTCTGTCTATAGAGTTCTTTAAATGTCGGTGCTTTAAAAGCGTTGCCAACCGATGCCCGAATTAAAAACCAGTCGGTAATCTTATATAGAACCGCCAGCTTAGGATTGAAATGGGTTCTCCAGATTGAATGATAATCAAGTCTTGATGCGATAAGCAAAGTAAAGGGTTTAAAGGTTATCTCGACCTGAAGATAAGAGCTACCTGTATACTGGGTCTTTGAGCCGGGGAGGTCACCTCCCCTGATTCTCTCATACAGTCCTTCTATCCCGAATGTAATAAAATGAGATTTAAATATCTTTCCTGCCCATCGCACCTCACCACGATTTGTCTCTCCATCTGTCACCGTGGCGGTTAAAGAGCCTCCAACATTTGTTTCATCGTGATATTGCATCCTATAGCCTTTTACTATAAAATCAGAGAACTTCCCTTCCAAACCAAAATTGAATTTCCTTCCCTTTCGCAGGGAGAGGTCTTCATTATAATAACCTCCTTTAATATTCCAGCTGTTCCGTGTATCCCTTTCCCATCCAAATTTTGCGAAGATATTTTCTGCATTATACCAGTTCCTTTTACCTTCCTCTCCCGCAGTCCTATTCCCCTGAGCTGAAACCAAATATCCAAATCTCTTGAATTTGGCTCCGTGAGTTATCCCAAGAGTCTTTGCATCGTAACTGCCATAAGAGAGAGTAACCTTAAGGAAAGGCTTTTTGGGCAATGCCTTAGTAATTATATTACAGATACCGCCAATCGCATCGCTCCCGTATAGGACAGAAGAAGGTCCCTTTACCAGTTCAATCCTCTCTATCATATCTGTAGGAACTTGGGTTAGGGGATACCTGCCTCCTACTCTCTCTCCGTCCAAGAGAATCAGAGTATATCTTGAAGCCAATCCCTGAATCCTCAATACATCACTTCCCATAGGAGCAAAGCTTGAAGAGAGTTGAA
The DNA here is from genome assembly GCA_964634335.1 of uncultured bacterium. Classification (GTDB taxonomy): domain Bacteria; phylum Hydrothermota; class Tepidihabitantia; order CAYHGV01; family CAZWJY01; genus CAZWJY01. The sequence continues at coordinate 9,963 of CAZWJY010000024.1, read as the reverse complement.
TACCAGTAAGGTATTTTAAGGCTTCACCAACATCCAGGGCATTATGTCTATCCATATCCTCCTTGCTCACAACTATGGATGGAATGGGCACATCATCAAGCAGATGAGGGGTCTTTGTAGCACTGACTACTATCTCATCCAACAGAATCGGAGATACTCTCAGTTTAAAATCAACAGTTATCTCTTTACCTTGCAGCACCTCTATCATTCTCGTCTCTTTTTTATAACCAACCATTGTAGCTATGAGTTCATACCTTCCAGGAGGCACTCCAAAAATAAAGTATCTACCTTCCTTATCAGTAGTAGCACCTAAACCTGTCCCTTTAAGAAAGAGATGGGCATTAAAGAGGGGATTCCCCGTTTTAATATCACTGACTCTTCCCTTAATAACTTCTGCCTCTAAAGGTAAGATAAAGAGAAGACCAATTATCAAGAGATTGAAATTTCTCATATGTCCTCCTTTAGTTCATCACTGCACTTCAAAGGTTAAAGTTGCTGTATAAGAGAGCTGGTCGCACTTATCTTTAAACTCCTCTGTCGGAGGAATCTTATAATTCACCTTTATTAGCCATGGACCCCAGTGTAGAAGTCTTATCCTTGCGATTCCTTCATTATCTGTAGAAGTAGCATAGGCAAAGTCCTCTCCGGTAGAAAAGCCATTGTAGGTGGCAAATACCGGGCAGTATTTTACAGGTTTATTCTCAAAAAGCACTTGGACTCGTAAGAAATCTCCACACTTAAGCTTTCCAGGATTTTCAAGAGGAACTATCTCTAACTTCTGCCCTATCGGTTTTAAAGATGAGCCTTCACCCACATTCACTATCGCCTTGGCATACTGCTCATAGTATTGGGATAGGATAACTCCTTTAACTCCTGTCTTTGGTCCAAGCTTATGATGTATCTTCCCTTTTTCCATATACATTGTGTAAAAACCCGGTTTCAATTCCGCAGAAACGATATAGGTCCCATTTTCTAAGAATTTAACCTGAGTTGCCAGAAATCCACCCGGATTTGGAGTTAGATTCTCTACCTTGCCTGAAGGTTTAATCAAAAAGAACCTCTTTAAGAACTTTTCCTGGTCTAAGAAATCGTCAACAGGATATCGGTGTCCCCAGCCGAAATAGACAATGCTTCTTCTCCGTTCAGGAGAGTAGTCCGAAAGGTTTAGCCACAGTGTATGAGAAGCGATTCTCCCTGAAAGGACAAAGAGAAGAATAAAAATCGGTATCAAAGCCTGTTTCTTAAACACTTCTACCTCCTTTTTTAAAAGCCTAATCTATCATCCTTATTCAGCCCTCCATTATTTCATCCAATAAAGCTGGGTCATTGTTCAATCTATAATAGGCATCGCTCACTAACAGGGCGAATCTGTTGAAGTCCTTGGGTCGAAATCTAAGGGTGGTATTCATATAGTTAAGATGCACGATACCATGCTTGCATAAAAACACATTAGTATGACCAAACCTATCCTTGGCTAAAAATTTGCCGTTTGACTCCACTTCTACCTCCTCTTTTACTTAAAACTACGGCTTCCATCAGACTGATAGGTATATCTGAAAGTGATGAATCCACTATGTCCTTCCTTATCATAATAATCCAGAATCTGGAGTTTCGCATATCTTCCGTCAGCAGTTTTTATCACATAGACCTCTTTCTTTGAGGTAACTGTAGGAGGCATCCCTCCAGACATATCAAACCAGTCTTTCATCTCAGGATTCATACTGACCGTATCCTCATGCGGACTTCCAGGCATATAAACTACCATAGTATCTACCACATAACCTTCAGGAGAGGCTTCGGTAAGGGCATCAAAGTCTATCACCCCCATATTCTTTGCCCCACCGCTTCCCGGACCACTCGTGCCAGAGTTTGTTCTGATTTTAAGTCGTTGAAACCCTAAATCCCAATCAAGAGAGTTCTTTGGGTCAGATATTGAAACCGAATCACCTTTTGAAAAACTGAAATATGCCCAGTCTTCATAGCTGGAAGCATCTATCATATAGGTGGCGCTTATTATCGTTGATACTGTCAGCTCTTTTGCTATCGTATCATTTGCTGGGTCGGTATCACCTGTAAGGTCAACTACCAGCATCATCTCATAATCTCCCACTTTTTCAGGTGTCCAGTCCTTAAAGGTAAGCTGTTGCGAATCATCAGGAGCAAGGTCTATCACATCCTGCTCATCTGAGTAGACTTCTTCTCCTTCATAGTTGATGATAAAGCAGGCAGTAAAAGAGATAGATTCTGTCCCTGCATTTTTTACTGTTCCCTTAGGCTGATAGGTCTCACCAATGATAACCTCAGTAGGCTCATCAATAGAAAGAGCCTGGGCATCTGTAGCTTCTTTCTTGCAGCCCCAGAAGAATCCAAGGACTGCAAGTATCATAATCATAGCTGCTTTCTTAAACATTTCAATCCTCCTTTCTATTTTACCTACCCAAAAATGCAAAGCCCACGCCATAGAGGTCATATAGAACCCCTTAAGATTTCCTCCTCGCCTTGCTCGGGGAGGAGATCTATAACCTGTGTTTTGTTTCCTTCCATAAACACTGCCTCCTTATGTCTTTGACGCCTTAACTACCTTATAACCCAGCCAGCAGAAATAGATAAGTAGGATTCCTTGAAGGATTGGGAAGAGGATGTAGTAGGGTGGGTCTTTGGGAATTCCCATAATGATATGGAAGATGAGTGGTTGGAGGATAATTTCAATTCCCAGCACGATACCGATGATGAAGCCCCAGGAGATACGGAAGAGACAGGTAATAAATGCCAGGACATATGCAGCGGAAAAGATTATCACAGCAAAGACCATCGGATGTGCGGTAGTTCCAGCAAGAACTATTGCCCCTGGTAATTCTGCTACTAATTTGTGGGCGAGCTGGATAAGAATCAATGCAGCCGCAGCCTGGACTTCAATCGATAGCTTTGATTCAGCTATACTCCTCATTTTATAATCACCATTTTCTGGACCTCTGATAAATCTCCGGCTTTGATGCAGAGAAAGTAAACTCCAGGTGCAAAATCTTTAGAAGACCACTGAACAGAATGCTCACCAGCAGAGAGAAGACCGAGATTTCGTCTCTGGATTAGACATCCCATAGCATTGAACAGAGTAAGAGATATATCTAAAGGCTTAGATAGATAAAGCCTCAGTTCGCTACCCTTATGAGAGAACCAAAAGGATTTTGATAGAGGCTTCTCCTCTATGCCAGTGATATAGTGGAGTATCACCTGCACAGATACTGAGTCTTCATCAGGGTCATTTGACAGGATAGAGATAGTTCCTGTATACTCCCCTGTTTCCAGCCCTTCCGGATTTACAATCACTTCCACCTCTTCTGAGTCAGAAGGGGAAACAGAGAAGTTAGTGGAGGAGATATTTTCTATCCAGGAGACATCGGTTTTTATATTTTTCACCTCTAAGTCTTTCCATCCTCTATTTTTGATAAAGAACCCTTCTGTTTCAGAATCGCTCCCACTGAGATCGAAAGCAAGGGTCTCTGGTTCAACCTCTATATCTGGCACAGCATTCTTTGCGATAAGCTCTTTCACCTTAGGTTCTAATAATCCAGTCCCCCTGGAAAATGGTGGTCTTGCCCGATAGTAGATAGTTGTATCACTCGGGTCAATCAGTTCATCTGTCATAGATTTAAGGTCAGGTGCCACAGGTATTTCGTAAGCCTCAAGCAAAGCCTCCATCTCCGCCCCTTCAACATAGAGCATAGGAAAGGTTATGTTAAAGGCATCTGCCCAGTATTGAGTCACCTCTTTCCCATCACCACAGTTTATAGCAAGAATTTCAAGCCCTTGAGAGTGATAAACATTGTATAGCCTTTTCTGCAAGGAGTCCAGCTTTCCCTGGGGATGACCACACCCTCTGTAATTCCAGAAATAGACCAGAACAGCTGGGTTATTAAGGTAGTCATAAAGGGTATGGGTATTACCCTTTATATCAGGGAGTGTAAAGTTAGGTGGAGTATCGCCCACCTCTCCTCCTTCATCTGCGTAGATATTTAGGGGCAATACCAGCATAAGCCCCAATATAAGAGCTACATACTTCTTTTGCATTTCTCCTCCTTT
>CAZWJY010000024.1:0-5783 GCA_964634335.1 uncultured bacterium | reverse complement strand
CCAGCATAAGCCCCAATATAAGAGCTACATACTTCTTTTGCATTTCTCCTCCTTTCTTTTTGATTAACCCACATACCTATTGAGACCCCCTTGACTATTAGTTGAAACATTCTATTACCGTCCGCAATAATCAAGAGAGACTCACCTACTGGCACCCCATCAAGCCTCTTGGAAATCCTCTTGACCCTTTTAGAAACAGGGATGCCTCTCACATCAATAGTATATTTTTCCATATATATGCTCCCTTTCTATTAAGGTGTTCCATAGATAACTTACTCCAGGCGAAGCAGAGAATCCACCTGAGGCAGATTGCTTCGGGACTCCGTCCCTCGCAATGACTGTGCTAAAGAAGCACCAGAAATACCCCTCTTTTTGAAAATGACTTTCATTGTCAATATGATAGTAAAAAAACTTTCTCTGTCAAGGGGGGAGATATTAACTAACTCAATCATAGCCCTAATAGTATAGTGTCTCATAAGTAATCTTGCTCTTGCTGTTATTCCTTCTCAAACCTAAAGAGCTTATCCAGTGGCAAGTTCATAAGTGCCTTTTTCAGTTCCTGCTTGGTTGATTTAAATGCCTTTTTCTCCTCGGGTGTTGCCGTTCCCGATTTCACCTTCTTTCTGAGTTTAAAGAACTCTTCAGCGCCCCCTGGAAATACCTCTTCTTTTAACCAGATCTTAATCCGCTTACCCGTAGATTTTCGGATAACTATAAACACCCAGTTCTCCTTAGAGATATTTACTATATCTGTTCCTTCTGGTAGTTCAAGCTTAAAATCTCCCCTTGTTTTTGCTCGTGTAATGAACTCAAAGGCATCCTGAGAACCTTTACCAGGAAAGGCACTGATTATCTTGAAGTCTTCCCTTTTTGGTATCTCATCTCCCCAAAGCTGTGATATAGCAAGCCGCAGTGCTCTAAAGCCAGCTATGGCACAGGGACATATATCTCCATGATACTTCCCCACATCCTCTATAGAGAGTTTAAGTAGATTCTCCTCATCATAGATGGAGATGAGCGGAAGTGCTGATTGGACCTCTTCAGGCGATTTTGCATTAAGCCTCCCTCCATAAAGGGCAAAGAGACTCACTATGGTGAGCCAAAAGACTCTTTTGGTTACTCTTTTCATATGTTACCTCCTCTTTAAAAGCTTAGTTTAAGCCTGGTCATAATTGTCCTTCCAGGGGTATAAAACTGCCAGGCTTCGTGGTATCTCTTATCGGTTATGTTATCAATCTCAACCGCTACCTCTACAAACTTTATCTTCTTAGAGAATCTAACATCCCAGGTGATATAATCCTCAAGCTTATGGACATTCTCAAGCTCATCATACCGTTCACCCACATAATTCTGGCGCAAAGCAAGGGTAAATATACGAGGGTCAGAGTAGGTAATTCCAAAGTTTACCCTATGACGAGGCTGGTCAACCAACCAGTTCCCTTCGTATGAGGTGTCAATTTCACATTTCACTATCCCGGTATGTAGATAATTATAATTGGCAAACAGCCGTAAGGATGTAAAGGGTGTGTATTCTGCCTCAACCTCTATCCCTTTGGTCTCCGCCCTGTCTATATTCTGCCACAGAAAACCCCCTTTCTCTTTACTTAAGATAGTAGCCATCGCATCATAAACATCATTGTAAAAACCTGTTAGTCTGGCTGTAAGTTTATCTCCAAACCTCTGGTCTATCCCTGCTTCATAGCTTATGGCGTATTCAGGACCTATCTCCGGGTTCCCTATCCTGAGTTTTCCTGGAGGGCATTCAAAGGTTCCATAAAGAGAATAGAGATAAGGGGCATCAAATGCCTTGCCTATGGAGCCTCGCAGGGTAGTAAGGTCTGTGAGATGATACACCAGTCCCAGTTTGGGATTAACTACGATGGTCTCCTTAGGGATATAAGTCGTATCTATGCCCTTCATAGGGTCATAGAGATAGCCATCGTAGGTTTTATACCAGTCACCCCGGACGCTCAGGGTAGCCAGGAGTCTTCCGATTCTCATCTCATCCTGGATGAAGAGAGATGCCCGATGTTGCTTACCCCCGGCATCCATCTCCCTGGGAAAGGTCTTCCATTCGCTCTTGTTTTCCATCGTTCCCCGGCGATAGTCTACACCAGAGGTAAGAAGGTGTGATTTTCCTAAAGGCACACTGATGTTTAGCATACCACCATAATCCCCAACAGGAATTTCGCTTATCATCCCTATGGTATCAAAGATCGGCTTATTGTCAAAAGTGAATGTAAAATTCTCATCCAGGTAGAAGGCGCCGGCAGATATATTTAAGAACCCACCCTTCTTCTCATATCCAAGAGTTGCCCTGTCTCTTTTAAATACCCGATAATCGTGCTCTCTACCATTCCCCATATCATCATCCCAGTGGGAATAGGTAAGAGAGAACATAGAAGAAGGGGTGATATCAAGAGTCAACTTTCCAAATGCGTTATTAGCATTTCTATATTGGGGCTTTGCGTGCGCCCTCCAGTTAGAGAGATTCTTCTCCGCAGTGGCTGAATCCAATCCCTTACTTAGCATATACTCCCTTATGGCATCATAATCCCAGACTTCATAGCCATCGGTCTCAAGGTGGTTATAGTATAGAAGGTAGCCAAACCTATCCATTAAAGAACCGCTGAGATTGATACCCCCATTCCAGGTATTGTAAGTTCCATAGGTAAGGTCTGCACCGATACTTATCGGTTTCTTCTCAGGCTTTCTGGTAATGATATTGATTACCCCTCCCATAGCAGATGAGCCATAGATAGATGAGGCAGCACCTCTTACCACCTCTACCCTATCTACAATCCCTAAAGGAAACTCATTCCACTTCATTCCGCCACAGGCTATCCGATTCACAGGCATCCCATCCCTTAGGATTAGGGTTGACCTGGGATGGGCGAATCCCCTTAACCGGAGATGGGTGCAGGGACTGGATATCCCCCTTGCCCTCCTCACCTCCACCCCCACAACATCTCTTAATATATCATCCACATATCTGGCAGAGGTCTTTTCTATATCCTCCTTGGTTATCAATGTCACACTCGCAGGGACATCCTTTAGCAACCGCTCGGTCCTGGTAGCTGTTACCACAATCTCTTCTAACTTAAGAACTGTCTTTTTGAGCTCAAAATTGAGGGTTATAGTCTCACCGGCTAAGACCCTTACGATTTTAGACAGCTTTTTATAACCCACCATTGATGCAATAAGGGTATACTTCCCAGGTGGAACCTTAGAGATAGAATATCTACCCTCAGTGTCAGTAACTGCTCCGAGTCTGGTCCCTTTGATGATAACATTTACCGAAGGGAGTGGCTCACCTGTCTCTTTAGCTACCACCTTCCCCTCAATCCTGCCAAAGCCTGCTGCTATAGCCTTGAGCGGCAGGGAAATCATTAAGGCGCCTATAAAGATGCTTGACGCCTTTATTGTCCATCTCTTAAACATTTCATCCTCCTTGTTCTTAAAATCCGATTTCAATTCCACCGTAGATTATCCGACCATATACCGGGGCATACATAAAAGCGGCGTCGTCTGTATGTTTCTCAGGCTGGGTGTAATCTGTGAGGTTCTTTACACCCACGAAGAGACCAACTCTGTCAAATAGGCTTCTTGATACTTTAGCATTGAGTATCAAGTGAGGCTCTGTCTCCTTGATTTTGGTTGGCTCCTCCTCATCCATATAGTAGTCGATATACATCGGTCCTTGGTAGTGGCCATCAAGCACAAAATTCCAGTCTTCAGGAGTAAAACTCAATTTAACGCCTGCTGTATATCGGGGAAGGCGAGAGATGTATTTGCTCCTCTCCTGGAAAGGAGTCCCTATCCAGTCTTCTCTTTCGTGTTTATACTGTCCATCGTTAAAGGTGAAATTGGCATCAAGAACAAGATTCTTCGCCAAAAGAAGATTCCCGCCGATCTCTATCCCTTGAACATAGGCATCGTCGATATTCTTCCACTCATAGGTATAGCCAAGGCTCTTTGCCATTTCCCCTGCTTCTACAAAACCTATCTTGCCGTTAAGGTTTGTGCGGAAGAGATTAGCGCTTACAGAAAACCTGTCTGCCATCTCATAGTCAAGGGAGAGGTTGAAGCCTATAGATTTTTCAGGCTTCAAATCTCCTCCTTTCCACACCCTCGGTGAACCGCTGCAGAGGTGCAAATCTTCAGAGAACCCATAAGGAACCCTGAAGCCTGTCCCTACACTACCTCTTAAGGTGAAGAATGGGAATATTTCGTATTTTACCGCGAAACGGGGATTCCAGGCAGTCTCGTCGTATTTAACCGGTGGTACTCCCTCAGGAGCAACCTTGCCAGAACCACGGAAGTTATCCTCAGACTTGTGATAGTCATACCTTGCTCCTGCCACCATCTCAAGGGCATCGCTTATGAAGAACTCATCCTGGATGTATGCACCAACCTCATTCGCATGCTTTTCAGATGTAGAGGTATATGATTCACCATAATTTTCGTTATCTTCATCTACAACCACATATTTGCCTGTTTCTTCAAGTCTATTATGGGAGTATTGAACTCCTACCAAGAGTCGGTGCTTCCCAAAAAGCGGATGCAGGTAGTTCAGATTCAATACATAAAGGTTCTCTGTAGCAAGATATGGACGCATATCATCCAATGGCGGTAATGTATCGCCGTGTGTGGCCATATAGTCGACAAGATAGGTATCATTTGTAGCATTGCGATGATGCAAGGCATAGGCAAAGGTGATGTTCATTTGATTTCCAAACAAGAACTGCTTTTTATACTTAGCATTTACTTCATATCTGTTTGTTATGATGCGCTCTGTGCCTTCTGTAAAAGGGTTCTCATAGGTATCGTTATCCAAAACGCCTCCTTGTCTCCACTCATTTAAAGCCTTTCCTGTAAATGTAATCTGGTCATCGCCAGAGATATTATCCACAACAATACTGAAGCCTGCATTTGTAGCATCTGTCTTGACTCTATCAGAAATACCATCAGGCTTTCTCACCTCATCAGAGCTATTGCCATCACGGGTTTCGTCAATTGCATCCCCTCCGTGTTTTTGAGCGAAAAGTGTAGCACCGATGTTATCTTTTCTCATTGATGCCGTGAAACTATATCTATTTGTGTTATAACTTCCGAGCTCAATTGCTATCTTCGCTTCTGGTTTTCGAGAAGGTTTTTTGGTGATAACATTGATCCCTCCTGCGACAGCACCAGCGCCGTAGAGTGCAGATCCTGCACCCTTTACAACTTCTATCCTGTCTATGCTCGCTGTTGCTATTTGTTGTAATCCATAGACACTCGCCAGGCCAGAATAGACAGGCTGACCATCAATTAGAACCTGGGTGTGGTCCGGTCCTAAACCCTGGAGTCTTACCATACTGAAATTACAATACTGACACTGCTGTTCCACTCTTATGCCTGGCGTGCCGTCTAAAGCCTCATAAAGGTTTGCCGCTCCCTTTTCCTCAATAGCCTTGCTTGTGAGAATTTCCGTACGGACAGGAACATCCTTAATGTATTTGGGAGTTCTTGTCCCTGTAACCACCACTGCCCCTATTTCAAGCGGAGTCTGTTTTAGCCTAAAATCCATCCTTACAATTTGACCTGGAGAGACCTTTACCTCTTTTACTATAGGCTTATAACCTATCATTGATGCCATAACTTTATGAGTTCCGGCAGGCACATTGGAGATAAAGTATTCCCCATTTATATTTGTTGCAGCTCCCAAAGGAGTTCCCCTAATGATGATATTTACCGAAGGGAGTGGAGTCCCTGTTTTTTCGTCTATCACCTTACCCTGGATT
>CAZWJY010000023.1:0-14881 GCA_964634335.1 uncultured bacterium | reverse complement strand
GCAATGGAGATAGCTCAGGGAAGGGAGTCAGAGGAGTTCATAAAAAGGGTGCTTCGCACACCAGAGATCGAAAGGACTGCCCTGGGCAGGGAAAAAGAGGGGGTCTTCACAGGTAAATACGCTATAAACCCTGTAAACGGGGAGAGAATCCCTATATGGATTGCTGACTATGTCTTAGCCAGTTATGGAACAGGAGCGATTATGGCTGTCCCTGCCCATGACCAGCGAGATTTTGAGTTTGCTAAGAAATATAAACTCCCTATAAGAGTGGTCATAAATCCACCCGGAGAAGAACTAAACCCAGAGGAGATGGAAGAGGCTTATACTGAGGAAGGGGTGATGGTCAATTCTAAGGAGTTTGATACCCTCCCTTCTAAGGAGGGGATTAGAAGAATTACAGATTTCCTATCTGAGAGAGGTAAAGGGAGGAAGAAGGTCAATTACAGACTAAAGGACTGGCTCATATCCAGACAGAGATACTGGGGAACCCCTATACCTATGGTCCATTGTGAAAGGTGTGGAATAGTCCCTGTCCCGGAAAAAGAGCTCCCTGTGTTATTACCTAAGGGAGATATAGACTACCTCCCAAAAGGGAAGTCACCATTAGAAGGGGTTGAAGAGTTTATCAATACTAAATGTCCTAAGTGTGGAGGACCTGCAAAGAGAGACCCTGATACTATGGATACCTTCGTAGACTCATCCTGGTATTTCTTAAGATATTTAGACCCTCATAACGATAAGGAACCCTTCAGATATGAGGCTACAAAGCTCTGGCTACCTATTGACCAGTATATAGGGGGGATAGAGCATGCCACAGGACATCTAATATACTTCAGATTCTTTACCAAGGTATTTTATGATATGGGTCTTGTAGCTGTTGATGAACCTGCAGATTCCCTCTTTACTCAAGGGATGGTGTTGTTAAAAGGGAGGGTAATGTCCAGTTCAAAGCGGCATGGAGTATGGGTTGGTCCTTTTGTAGAGAGATATGGGGCAGATGTGGCAAGGATCACTATCCTATTTGCTGGACCTCCTCAGAGGGATATGGAGTGGAGTGATAAAGGGGTCAAGGGTTCCATAGGATTTCTAAACAGGGTCTACAGGCTGTTTAACCAGAATATTGAAAGGGTCAAAGCTAATCCTATCAAACCCTCTGGTCTCAATAAAGAGGAGAGAAAGCTATATATAAGACTCAATCAGACGATTAAGAAGGTAACTGAAGATACAGAGGTATTTCAATTCAATACCGCTATAGCCTCCCTTATGGAATTCCTAAATGAGCTCTATGCCTTTAAGGATAAGACCTCTCCTGTTTTTGGTCTTGCCCTGTATAGACTCATCCACCTCTTAGCCCCCTTTGCCCCCCATCTCGCAGAAGAACTCTGGCACCTTACAGGAAACACAGGGAGTGTTTTTGAAAAGGGGTGGCCTCTTTATGACAGCTCCTTTATTCTATCTGAAGAGATGGTAATACCTGTCCAGGTAGATGGGAGACTGAGGGCAAAATTGACTGTAGCAAGAGATACCTCAGAAGAAGAGATTAAAAACCTCGCCCTCTCTAATGAAAAAGTGAAGAGATATATAGAAGGGAGAGAGATTTCAAGAATAATCTATGTGCCAGAGAAATTGATAAACATAGTGGTGAAAAGGGATTCACTTTAAAAGGAAGAGGTTCCCAATCCTTACATTCTTCAGACCTGCATTCCTGGCTGCTGAGAGACACTCCTCTGCCTGCCTCTTAGGTGTTGTGGGCATATCTGAGAAGTAGAAATGGGGAGAGAAAGCCAAGAGGGAATAAGGGATTTCAGGGTCTATCTGGGAAATGAACCTGGCTATTAAGTATACCTCGTCTGCATCAATATATCCAGGAACCATAAGGGTGCTGGCAACAAGGTGTCTCTTCCTTCCTTCTCCCAGAATTTCTGCAGCCCTTTTAAAATTTGATAGGGTCTTCTTATTAGAGAATCCTGTAAGGGCTATGGATAGAGACTCTGTATAGGTCTTTAAATCAAACTTTACAATCCCCCCTGTGGTTTTTGACACTTCCAAAGCCTGTTTTAAGAATTTTGGATTGAAGAGCCCATTTGTCTCCCAGCATATTTTAACCCCCTTTTCTCTCATAATTCTTGCAGCTCTTAAGGCGTGAGGCATCTGGGATGTGGGGTCTCCTCCAAAGAAGCACACACAGTATACCTTAGAGTTGACAGCCTCTGCAAGCTCCTCTGCAGAGAAGAACCTCTCCTTTTGTGGGTCAGCTCTCCTAAAGTGCCAGTTCTGGCAGAATAGACAGTTCAATGTGCAGGATTTATAAAAGACAGCCAGATTATACAGACCATATTGATTATGTCCTGGACAGACCCAGTCTGCCACACAATTTGTAGGGAGGGGGTCATAATACCAGGATAAAAGCCCCTTTTCAGGAGTTCCTGCAAGATGCTCAACTCTTCCATCCTTCACCCTTCTTAACCCACAGAACCCCTGCCTCCCCTCTCTTATCCTGCACCCCCTTGCGCATAATCCACACAGAATGCCATCCTTAAAACCATTGTAAGGAAGGTTAAAGGCTCTCCTTGAATCCTTATGGGTTCTTTCTATCACAGGCAATGCCTCCTTTATTCTATTGACTATACACCCTTTGCATAGCCTCAGAGAGGAAGGGAGGTAGGGGAAGTCTCTCCCACAGATTTCACATACAGCCATAGACTATTATGGAGCCTTTTCTACTTTTTGCAAGACCCTCCATTCCATAAAAAAGGTGAAGGGCTTGACAAAGCTAAAAACTTGGGTATGATAAAACGAGAGATGAGAAAGGTAACCATGTGGATAAGTGGGGAAGGCGAATCCAACTCCTTGTCATATATGGACTTAGAGATTCTAAGGGTGTGGATAACTCTGGGGATAACTGAGGGGTGAGGATGGGTGAGTCTGAGGCTACCCTGCTCTGGAAAGAAGTGCAGCAGAGGTTAGCCTCTAAGCTCTCACCAGAAGGGTTTGACACATGGATTGCACCTACAAAGGGGCTCTCTATGAAGAACGGGATACTCCTTATAGAAGTTCCAAACAGCTTCTTCTCAGACTGGATAACTGAATACTATGGTAGAGAGATAAGGGAGGCACTGGTAGAACTGGGAAGGGGAGAGGTAAAGGTAAGTTTTAAATCAGCAGCCCCTATCAAAAGACCCCTCATCTCTAAAAATAAGAGGAAGACCATATATAGTGGAGATGGAACAAAACTCTTAAGCCGGTATACCTTTGAGAATTTTATAGTGGGAGAGTCTAATAGGTTTGCCCATGCAGCAGCCTGGGCAGTGGCTGAAGCTCCGGCTGAGGCATATAACCCTCTCTTTATCTATGGAGGAGCAGGTCTGGGAAAGACTCACCTGATTCAGGCTATAGGTAATCACCTGAAAGGCAGGTCCAATTTTAAAGTATATTATACCCCTGCTGAGAATATCTTTATCGAGTTAATAGAAGCTATTAGAAAAGATGAGAGGATGGAGTTTAAATATAAATACAGGAGCAAGGACTTACTACTCATCGATGATATCCATTACCTTAAAGGCAAGGAGAGTCTCCAGGAGGAGATCTTCCACATCTTCAATTATCTCTATGATGCAGGCAAGCAGATAGTAATAACCTCTGATAGACCACCAAAGGAGATACCTACTCTTGAAGAGAGGCTATCCTCCAGATTCCAGGGAGGACTGGTAGTAGATATCCAACCCCCTGACTTAGAGATGAGAATGGCTATCCTTCATAAGAAGAGTGAGATAGAGGGTTATAAGATATCTCAAGATGTAGCTTATTATATAAGTTCTAAGGTTCGCTCCAATATAAGGGAGCTTGAGGGAGCTCTTATTAAACTCTTAGCCAAGGCATCGGTGGATGGCACAGAGCCCAGTTTAGAACTGGCTACAGAGGTGTTAAAGGACCTTGTTAAAGAGGATAATAGAGTCTCAAAGGAGGAGGTGATAAGATTAGTAGCAAAGGAGTTTGGAATCACAGTTGCAGAGATAAAGGGTAAGAGGAGAACAAAGGAGATAGCACTTGCCAGACAGTTGGCTATGTATCTCTTAAGAAATCAACTGGGACTCTCCTTAAAAGAGGTGGGGGAGTGTTTTGGAGGAAAGGACCATACCACAGTCCTCCATGCCTGTGAAAGGATAAGGCTGCTAAAGGAGTCTAATGCCAGCTTCAATAGTAGATTGAGAGGGCTCATAAATAGGATAAGATGTGAATAAGGTGTGGAAATGGATGTGGATAGAATTTTCTACCTACTATTCCACAATTTATCCCCAAAGGTATCCACACCTCCGGAGAGCATAAGTCTATGCAGGCGATTATGATAGATAAACTATCCATATCTTCACATAGACAGCAACAACAGTCAGTTCTTTTATATAAAAGGATGCTTTATGTAAAGGAGGAGAAGTGAAATTTGAGGTAGATAGAGAAGACTTTTTAAAAAAACTACAACCCATTAATAGTATTGTCTCAGCAAGAACTGCTTATCCCATCCTTCAAAACATACTCTTAGAGATGAAAGAAGATAGACTCTGTATATCGGGTAATGACCTTGACTCTTACATTGAAAAGGAAATTCCTTTAAAAGGAGAAGTGGGAAAGACTATCTTACCTGGAAAGAAACTGATGGAGATTGTAAAGGAACTCTCCTCTGAAACCTTTATCTTAGAGACCACTGATGAACATACAGTAATTACCTCTGAGCACAGCACCTTTAAGATACCAAGGCTGGACCCTTCTGAGTATCCAGAGAAGCCTGAATTACCTAAGGATAAGGAGTTTGAACTCCCTCTATATAAGATTATAAAGAGTTTAGAGACTGTGAGTTTTGCGACTTCTAAGGATGTATCCCGTCCTGCGATGGGTGGCATATTCTGGGAGATGAGGAAGGATGGAATGAGAATGGTATCCACAGATGGACATAGGCTTGCCTTTATAGAGAAGAGCGGAGAGATGGGAGAGATGGAGACTTTTAAAGCCATCATATCTGTAAAATTTCATCAACTCCTACCTTCTTCAGTAGAGAAAGAGGAGGTAGCAAAATTCTATCTGGATAAAACAAAGATAGGCTTTGTATTTGGAGATACAACTATTATATCCAGGCTTATAGAGGGTCCGTATCCTGACTATGAGAGGGTTATTCCGAAAGAGAATCCAAATATTTTAACCATAGCTCGGGAAGCGATGATTCCGGCTTTAAGAAGGGTATCCATCTTCTCTGACCCTTACAACCATCTGGTTAAATTTAGAATGACAAGTGGTAGGTTAGTCCTCTCTTCATTAACAGCAGAGATTGGTGAGGCTAAGGAGGAACTTCCCTGTTCTTATAAAGGAGAGGAGATGGAGATAGGATACAACAGCCACTATCTATTAGAGATTATTAATCATATAGAGAGTGATGAGGTAGTATTTGAATTATCCACACCTACTTCTGCTGCTCTCATAAGACCTTCTATAACAGAAGAAGATGAGAAAAGACTCTTCCTTCTTATGCCTATAAGGATGGAGTAGATTACAAAGAATCACTCCTTGACAGAAGAGATTACTTTGTTAGGATGATAAAAAGGGGGTGATATGAAGGTAAAGTATCTTGTGTTGGCTCTATCTCTGATAATAGCTAAGGGGAGTTCAAAAGAGCCTGTAGAATGGATTAAGACAGGGACAATGCAGGGTGTGACTACAGTCTTTGACCTTGCCTGTGATAGTGAGAGTAATGTCTATGCAGCTATAGAGATATCTCCGCCAGGAGTTTTAGGAGTTTCAGCAGGGGCAGCAGATACAGGTAAGGTGCTTAAATCTACAGACGATGGGATGCATTGGGAGCCTACTGGAGATATACCAAACTTCAATGCCAAGGCTGTTTTATGCCTTTTGATAGCAAGGGATGGAACGATATACTGCGGGACAACTGATAGAGGTGACATAGGTAGGGTATACAAGTCTGAAGATGGGGGGGAGACTTGGGTATCTACAGGACCCATTCCCAATGTTGACCAATCGATCTATTGCCTTTTAGAGGGTAAGGATGGAACCATTTATGCAGGTGGTGGTTATACTGAGAGTAAGATATGGAAGTCTACAAATAAGGGAGCCAGCTGGATACTCACAGGCAAACTGGGTGGGAGAAGCGTCCGCTCCTTATTAGAACTGCCTGATGGAACCATTTATGCCGGAACTGTATTGGGAACAGGAATGATTGATACTACTACATGGGTATATAAGTCTACTAATAAAGGACAGACCTGGGAAAGAACAGGAGAGTTTCCAGAGGCTAAGGTCTTGGTGGTATTCTCTATGGATTATGATGAGAAGAATGATATCCTCTATGCAGGCACAGGGGTAGTGGATACCAACTATACCCCACCCATTTCTGTCCCTAAGGTTTTTAAATCCTTTGATAAGGGTAAGAGCTGGGTGGAACTCAACCCCATCTCAAAGGATGCTGGAGAGACAGTGAAGAGTATTATCAAATCAGACTCAGGTGTGCTCTATATAGGGACCCTGTGGGGGATTACAGGAGATGAGAATAGAAGGGGCAGGGCTTGGATATTTAAGTCCACAGATGATTACCACATCAGTGAGAGTGGGCGTTTTGGTGATGTCTCAACAAGTAATGGGGTGAGTGCTATCGTCCAGGCTCCTAACGGCATCCTATACGCAAGTATTACCGGTCCTCCTGCAGGAGTATATAAGAATACTACAGAGAAAATCACAGGAGTTGAAGAGAAGAAGTCCCCCTCTCTTAAGTTTACCTCTCTCCCTAACCCCTTTGCTAAGAGTATAGAAGTATCCTATCAACTCTCAACTCCTGCTAAGGTGAGCCTTAAGATATATGACGCCTCAGGTGGACTTGTGAAGACCCTGGTAGATGAGTTCCAACTCCCGGGTTCTTATCAGACTCTATGGAACGGTAGAGATAGAGAGGAGAATCCAGTCCCCAATGGGGTATACTTCTTTGAATTTAAAACCGGAAAGGAAAGGGAGGTAAAGAAAGTAGTAAGGCTATTTCAATAAGGTCAGCTTTTTGACTTCAATAAGACGGCTGTGTAGAGAGATAAAGAGGAAGTATATCCCATTCGGTAAAGAGGAGAGGTTAATAGGAGAGAGACTGGAGAAGCTTCCTACCAATTGACCAAGGGGATTATAAATCTTTATGGAGAGGGGTCCATCTCCCTCATAGTCAATTCTTACTCCTCCTTTTGATATAAGAGAGGATAGCCTATTCTCCTTAACCCCTGATATTGGAGAAAGGGATAAATCATCCCATACTACCCTGCCCCCATAGGTGAAAGCCTCACATCCCAGCCTTACAAATTCTGTCTCTTTGGGAGGCTTTAACACCCCTGTTTCAAGAAGGTGGAAGGAGTTATCCTTTAGGGATAAGGAATTTGAGCTATCCTCCCTTAACAGCCTATGAGTAGAAGAGAACCATTTAGCTACAAGCCTTACCTCACCCTTAAAGGAGTCTCTCTTCCTTACCCATCCAGAGAACAGATAGAGCCTTTCAGGGGTTATCTTCACATCCTGATATACCCCTAAGACTACAGGATAAGGGTCGCCAAGGGGGTCAGAGAGTTGACAAAGGGCATATCTTCCTTCCTTTACATTCAAGGATTCAGGGACTGCTCTTGTATACTTTCCAAGCCAGAACCCTCTTGGTTTTAGAGAGGTATCAGAGGGTGTAGCTATAGTATCCCTTACCCAATCCTCAAATCCTGTGTTAGAGAATATATCCTGAGGCAGGGTTACCATCTCCCTCAGAGCTGCCCATAGCTCTGGTCTATCTTTATCATATCCCAAAGCCCATATCCCTATCCCTTTTAACCCCCTTTCCATCCCCAGCCTATACTTCTCTTTCAAACTCTCCTCGTCGTCCCACCAGCACTGGTGGAAATTATCATAGAGATACCAGGGGGTCTCAGACTCCTCGTCCCATCTTCTCCCATATACCTGGGATGCTACCCTTGCTTGAGAATAGGTCTTTGCAGTTCCCCTCCCTTTGGTTTTAGACTTTACTGTATCAGCCTGTGTAGGCCAGTCATACCCATAATAGGGACAACCTAAGATGAGCTTATCTGGACTGACCTCATTTAAGTATGTATCAATAGTCCAGGTAATATTATATCTCCCCCATCCTCTCAAAGGAGCCACAGGCCCTGCAATCTCTGAACCCATCCAGTGGAAGTCATAACCCATAATAAATAAGCCATCTGTTACCTCTGCTAAGGATTTATAGTCAAAGGCATCCTGCCAATCTACTGCAGGTGTGCAGATGGTTATATAAGAGCCTGGCAGTTCTTTATGGAACCTATCCGTCAAGTCTTCCATAAACCCTATAAGATTCTCTCTATCTGTGGATAATACTCCTTCAAAGTCTATATTCACCCCCTCAATGCCTGCAGATTTTGTCAAGGATAGGAGGTTCTCTATTAAAGAATCCTTTGAGTCTGTGAGAATTTTATGGATTGTCCAACTATCAAAGGAGAAGAGGGTGAGGACAACCCTAACCCCTGCTTTATGGGCATAATCTATCATACAGCTCCAATGGGATGGGAAGTTATAGGAGTTCTCTATCCCTCCATCCTCTCTTGCCTCTACTCCAAAGCAGGCGATAGTAGTTAAAAGGTCATAGTGGAGATAGGAGTCATTCACCCACCAGGGGTCAAAGCCAAATACCTCGCATTTCAGTCTATTTAAGGGTTTTGAAATGCTCTGAATCCTTTTGCAGACTCTTTGGGGTAAGAATCCTCTATACTCCTCGACCTGGAGCTGGTGGATAGAGGTATACCCTGCTCCCAGACAGGTAAGAGGTATAAGTGCAGAGATTAGTCTAAAAGGGTATATCCTCGAGTTCCTCCTTGGGAACATCCTCTTCCTCAGGGGGGGTCTCCACAGGCTCCCGGGGCACTTTATCCAGGAATTGAATCCTATAAGCCAGTATCTCCACGGTATGCCGTTTCTCTCCTGCATTTGTCTCCCAACTTCTGGACCTGAGTCTTCCCTCTATCAATACAGCGCTCCCTTTCTTAAGATAATCTCCTGCGAGTTCTGCCTGGCGTTTAAAGGCGACCACATTAAAGAAGTTTGTCTCTTCCTCCAGTTCCCCTGTCTCTTTATTTCTATATCTCCTGGATACAGCGATTCTCAGGTTACATACCGGATTACCCTTTGGTGTGTATCTCAGGTCAGGTTCCTGGGTTAACCTTCCCATCAGGACTACATAATTTAGGTGTCCTAATTTAAGTTCTCCCATCTTTACCTCCTTACAGTAAAGAGGTTACGGACTATCTCCTCCTTATGTTTTAAATCATCCTTTATTTTTGGTATAGCCTCTGGTGGTGCAGAGAATTTATAGAGGAAGTAATATCCTTCCTTCATCTTCTTTATAGGATAGGATAAGGGTTTCTTCCCTATACTCTCCATCTGGAGAGCCTCTGCCTTATGAGATTCAATAACCCTTTTAACCTCTTCTGCAAGCCTTGTTGCCTTATCGTCTCCTACCTTCTCTGAGAAGATAAAGAGCGCCTCATACTCTCTCAATTTCACCTCCTATTCAATGGAACCTTATCAGTATAACATCCCCATCCTTTACCTCATAATCCTTTCCTTGGATAGAGACCTTTCCTCTCTCCTTAGCCTGGTTAAAGCCTCCACATTCAAGGAGGTCATCAAAAGGACAGACCTCAGCCTTTATAAATCCCTTTTGCATATCTGTATGAATCTTCCCTGCTGCCTGTATAACCTTTGTGCCTTTTAGGATAGGCCATGCCCTTGTCTCCTCTCCCTTTATTGTATAGAATCTTATGAGTCCCAATCTTTTAAAACACTCCTCAATCAGTCCCTCAGGACCTTTCTCATCCACCCCTATACTTCTTCGCAACTCCTTCAGTTCTTCAGGGGTTAATCCCTCTCCTTCCTCCTCAAGCTTACAGGAGAGGAGGTAGAAATCATCTCGTGGCAGGTTCTTAGAAGGTCCATCCACCCCTACATTTACAGCCCAGACAGTTGGTTTGAGGGATAGGAGGTTGAAGCTTTTAATGGACTTTTCTTCCTCAGGGGAGAGAGGAGGTCTCTCCCCCTTTTCTAAAGCGCTCTCTACCCTTTTTAAGGTATCAAATATAATCTCATCCTCCTTAGTTCTTCTCTGTTTGGATAATTTCTTACAAGCCTTCTCCACTATCTCCAGGTCTGCTAAGGAGAGTTCTGTCTGGACAATGCCCCTGTCCCTCTCTATATCTACCTTCCCATAGGGGTGTGGGATAGTAGGGTCGTCAAAATCTCTTAATAGGTGGAGGAGGATGTCAGCCTCTCTTATATGGGCAAGGAATCTATTTCCCAAGCCTTCACCTTTTGAAGCCCCTTCAACAAGACCTGCTATATCTGTTATCTCTATGGTAGCAGGGATGAGTCTTTTAGGGGAGAGGAGTCTACCCAACTCTTCAAGTCTCTTATCAGGGACCACAGCAATGCCCACATTCTTCTCAATAGTGGTAAAGGGGTAGAGGTCAACCTTAGCCCCTCCTCTACTCAAAAGATTGAAGAGGGTAGATTTTCCTATATTTGGCAGTCCTACAATCCCGACTCTCACTCTGAATTCACCCTTGTCATTGCTATATCAAGACCCAGAGAGAGCACCCAGTTTATAGCGTCTCCTGCCTTCTCTATCATCCTCTCTACCTCAGGGGTCTCTTCCTCTGTAAAATCTGAGAGGACGAACTCCACAGGGTCACAGGTTGGTGGTCCTATACCCAGCCTCAACCTTGGGAAGTCCTCTGTCTGAAGGTAATAGATGATAGATGCAAGACCATTATGCCCCCCATCACCCCCTTTTGGTCTTAATCTCAGCCTTCCTAAGGGAAGGTTGAAATCATCACAAACAACCAGAAAATCTTCTTGGTATTCTTTAAGAACCTCTTTCACTACTACCCCTGAGTTATTTATAAAGGAGAGGGGTTTTACCAGGATTATCCCTTTTCCCTTAGAGATATAGAATTCTGGATAGTGTTTAAACTCTAACCCCCACCTCTTTGAGAGGTGATCCACTACCATAAATCCGAGATTATGTCGGGTCCTCTGATACTTCCTTCCCGGATTTCCAAGACCAAACACAATCACTTCTCCTCTTTCTCCTCCTCCTCTGGGGTTGGGGCTTCCTCTTTCTTCTCCTCTTCTAAACCTCTGGGCACAAGGATAGAGACCACCGGTGTATCAGGAGAGAGGAGTGGCTCCCACCTCTCCCTCTTTAAATCCTTTATATGGATGCTGTCCCCCAAATCGAGGTCTGTTACATCTACCTCTAAATAAGAGGGGATATCGGTAATCTTCCCTTTTATAGGAATCTCCCTCACAAGCTGGTCAAGGATTCCACCCTTCTTTATCCCTATAGGGGTGCCTACAAGGTGTAAGGGGACAGACATATGGAGGACTTCCTTAGGATGGATTCTCTGGAGGTCTATGTGGAGAATCTCATCAGTTGTGGAACGGCGCTGCAGAGATTTGATTATCCCTCTGAAGGGTTTCCCTTTACCAGATTTTATCTCCACAATAGGGGTTTTCCCTTTGATCTCTTTGAGCAGGGATATGAGTTCCTTCTTATCTACCCATATCTTCTTTGTCTCTTCTCCTTTACCATAGATAACTCCGGGGATCTTCCCCTCTCTGCGTAGCCTCTTTGCCTCTTCCTTTCCTTTCTCCTTGCGTTCCTTAATATTGAGATTCATACACCCTCCTATATAAAAAGGGAGCTTACTGACTCAGAGTTATGAATCCTCTTTACTGCCTCAGCCAGCAGTCCTGCTATAGAGAGGATAGAGATCTTTGGGTTTCTCTTCTCTTCTGGGAGGGGGATAGTATCTGTTACCACTACCTTTGAGATTGGGGACTCAAATAACCTCTCCGATGCCTTTGAGGAGAGTAAGGGATGGGTAGCAGAGGCCATCACCTCCTTAGCCCCTTTCTCTAAGATTGCCCTTGCTGCATCTATGAGGGTGCCCCCTGTATCTATAATATCATCAAATATAAGACACCTCTTCCCTTCAACATCACCTATCACATTACAGACCTCAGCCCTATTAGGTTCTGGTCGCCTCTTATCTATTATCACTAAGGGTAGATTCCCCAGTCTTTTTGCAAAAGCCCTTGTTCTGGGCACACCTCCTACATCAGGGGATGCCACTATAAAGTCATCAGAGAGGTCCTTTTTAAAGTAGTCTACTAAGACAGGGGTAGAGTAGAGCTGGTCCACAGGTATATCAAAAAAGCCCTGAATTTGAGTAGCGTGGAGGTCCATAGTTAAGACTCTATCAGCCCCTGCACTGGCAATAAGGTTGGCAAGGAGTTTTGAGGAGATAGGAACCCTTGGCTCATCCTTCTTATCCTGCCGGGCATATCCATAATAAGGGATGACAGCCGTAATCCTATCAGCAGATGCCCTCCTCAAGGCATCTATTAAAAGGAGGAGCTCAAGGATATTCTCTGCTGGTGGATGGGTAGATTGAACCACAAAGACATCCTCTCCACGCACATTCTCCTGTATCTTTACCCTTATCTCCCCATCAGCAAATCTGGTAACAAGGGCATCTCCAAGAGGGATACCCAGATGCTTACACATCTTCTCAGCCAGGGGTCTATTTGCATTACCACTAAAGACTTTCAAATTCTCCCTCGCTTACTGGGGCGGGAGGATTCGAACCTCCCTTCCAGGATCCAAAATCCTGTGTCCTGCCAAATAGACGACGCCCCAAATCTACAGGTCTTAGAGATAAAATCCCTCTCTCTCTTATCTCTCTCCCTTTTTCTATAAGTCCATAAACTGCTGAACCTGTTCCACTCAATCCCGCACTTATAGCCCCTAATTCCAAAAATCGCTCCTTCATCCTTCTCAAATCAGGGTGGAGAGGGAAGATTAAATCTTCAAAGCTATTTCTTAAATATCTCCCAATCTCTCTCCACTCCTCTCTCTCTATCTTCTCTTTTACTATCTTAAGGGAAGATTCCGCATTTGTCAATCCTAAGTTATTGAGATTGGTGTATGCCCATTTTGTGGAGATGGGGTAAGGGGGGATATAGAGGAGTATAGAGAAAGGGGGAAGGGGCAAGGGGGTGAGGACCTCTCCCCTTGATGTGGCATAAGATGCACCTGTGTAGAGAAAAAAAGGGACATCTGAACCTATTAGTAGACCAAGCTTTAAGAGCTCTTCAAATTTTAAAGGGTTATGGAGGAGTCTATTCAATCCCCAGAGCACAGATGCAGCATCAGAACTCCCTCCACCCAACCCTCTACCTACAGGGATAGACTTCTTTATATGGATTTTGACCCCTCTCTTAAGAGAGAGATGAGAGAGGAATACATCTGCTGCTCTATAGGCAAGATTTGTCTCATCCTTCGGTATATCCTTGGAACTGGAAGAGATCTCTATACCCTCTCCTTCTAAGGATAAGAGGACCTCATCAAAGAGGGAGATGGATAGAAGTATGGTCTCTATGTTATGATAACCATCCTCTCTCTTCTCTTTGACCAGGAGTCCAAGATTTATCTTTGCTGGAGTCTTAATAGAAATGCTCTTCCTGTTTCGGTCTGTATCCATTTATAAAATCCCTACCAGATATTATTGATCTCCCTTCTACTTTAAGCCTGAGCACTTCCACCCCTCCTTTGAGAGCTCCTATAACCAGACTCCCTCTCTCAGGGATGATAAGTCCTGGTGTTCCCATTATATCCCTTTCCCTTGCCTGATAGATTTCTACCCTCTTCTCCCTGAAGCGGGTATAGGCCAGGGGTGTGGGGGAGAGAGCCCTTATGAGGTTCACAATATCCTTTGCAGGTTTCTTCCAGTCTATCAGCCTCTCCTCTTTCTGGAGCTTATGGGCATAGGTGGCTCTACTATCGTCCTGGGGAATGGGTTTTAGAGATTCTATACCCTTTAACGCATCGCATAGAAGTTCAGCCCCTATGAGGGAGAGCCTTGTTCTTAATTCCCCAAAGGTCTCCTCAGGCTTAATCTCGGTCTCTTTCTGTAAAAGGATAGGTCCTGAGTCTATACCCTCATCCATAAGGAATACAGATACACCAGTTTTGGTAGCCCCTTCCATTATACTCCTCTGGATAGGGGCAGCACCCCGGTATAGAGGGAGGAGGGAGGGGTGGACACCTATGCACCCATATCTGAAGAGGGATAATAGAGGGGTTTTGAGGATGAACCTGTAGTCTATCACTATGCCATAATCAGGTTTGTATCCCTTAAATTCTTGGATGGACGCCTCTGAATTCGGTTCTGGGGTCTCTATTAAAGGGAGTCCCAGCTCCTTAGCCTTGATAGAGACAGGGGAGGGGATAGGTTTCAACCCCCTCCCCTTTGGTTTTCTCGGAGCACTGATGACCGCCTGAATATCAAAACCCTCCCTCTTTAGCCTTTCTAAGGAGGGCAGGGCAAACTCACCTGTAGCAAAAAAGAGGAGCCTCACCTATTTTTTGGCTATAACAGATTTCTTCTCTATCTCAATCTGTGCCCTTTCATCCACCTTTATCACTACTGTATACTCTTTTATACTGGTGATGGTTCCGTGGATTCCACCAGATGTTATTACTCTATCCCCCTTTTTAAGACTCTCTATAAGAGCTCGGTGTTTCTTCTGCTGACGTTGCTGAGGGAGGAAGAAGAGGAGATAGATGACCAGAAATATAAGAATAATAGGCAGAAGACCTACAAAAAAGTTAGACTGCTGCCCCATTTTACCCCCTTTTGATATCTTAATAGATTTAAGCCTTAAGTCAATAGAGTAGTTGGTGAAGAATGGAACCTTACGGGAATTTTACCTTTGGCACCCCCTTCTCCTCTTCAGGGACTTCAAAGTAAGT